>DAOQII010000103.1:0-7802 GCA_035339455.1 Chitinophagales bacterium | reverse complement strand
AAAAAAAATCGGGTTTACTTTGCGTAAACCCGACAGACCCTAAAGTCTAGAAACATAAAAACCCTGACACAAATATAGTATTTTTTTGTGTTCTGCAAATAAAAATGCGATTTTTTTTCAAAAAAATATTTTAGAATCTTTCTTTACGCTAACTTTCAAAAAAAGCTGTAATTTACTGCATGCGAAAAAAGTTACTTTGGATTGCCCTTTTTTGTATCATTACAGGTCTATTTATATTTCTCTATTTTTATAAGGTTGCATTTGCTGATAATGTAAATAACAGTTCCAAACAGAAATACCAGACATTGCTGATACCTACAGGAGCTAATTTCGATGATGTACTCTATATTCTGAAATCAAATAAAGTATTGAAAAACAGCAATACATTTATTAGAGTGGCTAAAGCACTGAAATATGATACGCATGTGAAACCCGGCAGATACTTATTATCCAATAATGCGGGAAACTTTACGATTGTGAGAAAACTGCGTGCAGGTGCACAAGATCCTGTTAAAATCGTATTTAACAATATACAGAATAAAGAACAATTAGCTGAAAACATTGCAAAACAAATTGAAGCCAGTAAAAGTGATTTGCTTAAAGAGTTCAATAATCCTGTTTTGCTCGACTCCATGAATTTGACTGAAGATAATTTTCCAACCATCTTTTTAGCCAATACCTATGAATTTTACTGGAATACTTCTGCCAAAAAATTTGTAGAACGCATGCTGAAAGAGTATAACAAATTCTGGACTGACCGACGAAAAGATAAAGCGCAGGAATTGGGTTTGTCGCCCACAGAAGCCACTATTTTAGCTTCCATTGTTCAAAAAGAATCAAATCATTATGATGAATACCCGGAAATTGCTGAAGTATATATCAATCGTTTGCACCAAAACTGGCCTTTGCAGGCAGACCCTACCGTTATGTATGCGCTCAATAAGCTGGGTATAAGAAGACGTGTGTACTATGCTGATTTAAAAATACAATCACCTTATAATACTTATATCAATAAAGGCTTGCCTCCCGGTCCCATTTGTCTGCCTGAACGCAAGAGCATAGAAGAGACACTTGATGCGAATGACAGCAAGTATATGTATTTTTGTGCAAAAGAGGATTTTTCCGGATATCATGTGTTTGCTGAAACACTGGAACAACATGAAGAAAATGCCAAGCGTTATCAGCAAGCACTGAATGAAAAAAAAGTAAAATAATGTTTGAAGAAACCATACAATTGCGTGTTCGCTATCACGATTGTGATCCCTTGGGGATAGTCTATCATGGGCATTATGCCAAATTTTTTGAAATTGGACGAACAGAGGCCATGCGCAAACACGGTTTTTCTTATAAGCAATTAGAAGAAGAAGGCTATGCCATGCCGGTTGTGGAAATGAATATCAAATATTTCCGTCCTGCTCGGTATGATGAGCTGATGAACATCAAGACGACTATAGCTGATTTTCCTGAAAAAAATATGGTTTTTCATTCTGAAATATATAATCAGGATAACCAAATGCTCACTTCAAGCGAAACGACATTCGTCTTTGTAAAAAAAGAATCGTTGCGAAGGTGTCATGTGCCACATATTGTAATTGACCATTTGAAACCCTATTTTGAAGAGGAACTGAAAGCGATGAAAAAATCAAAAGCACCAAAAAAACATACGCTCTGAGGCTACGCTTACTGTCCGTAAGTGATTTTTAAAGTGACATAACAGTTTACCGTTTTACCGCTTTGTTTCGCCGGAGTCCAAGTTGGCATGTCATAAATGAGCCATCTTGTAAAAGCATCAAACTTAGCGTTAGTCGTTTTTATTACCACAGGGTCTTGAGTAGTACCCGTAGTATTTACATAAAACTTAACTTCCACATTAGCTTTGTCGCTTGACAGTGAATCAGGGATATTGAGCTTGTAGCCTAGAATATACTCGTTAAGTCCGGCTGTGCCATTAGGAAAAGCCGGAAGTTCGTCTGCATAATCCAGAATTTTAGTCTGTTCATCAGTTAAAGTGGAACTGTCATTTTTAGCCTCATCATTAAGATTGTATAAAAACGGGTATTTCATCGAATCTTGCCTGCGCATATCCTGCATCATTTTATCTACATCGCCGCCATATTTTGAATACAGAATATCATTTTGAGGAGCAGCTTTTTTGGGTGGTTTTAAGCTGCAAAGCAAAAGGATGGCAATAAAAGAAAGCGTAAAAGTTTTCATACTTAAATATACACAAAAATCGGGCTAAAAAATCGGTGAAATATATTTGAAAAAAAACAAAAAAGGATAAATAATATAAATTTGTTTTTCAAAGATATAAATATTTCTTACAGTGTTTCGCAAATCATTAAATCTACTTCTTGTTTGTATGCCTTTTTGCGAAGCTCGTTTAGTGCATTGAAATCGTCGCTGGCCATCATGTCTTTTATGGCTTGCGCTGAAGGAAATTCAATGACAGCAATAGCTTTTATACCACCTTGTCCCATAATTTGTTCTGATGTTTTCCATCGCTGCATTCCACTACCGCCAAACTTTGTAAAAATGACAATTATTTGAGACAAGTATGCCTGAAAACTTTGCATGTCTTCTTCATTAGGTATTGCGTTTACAATTAAAAATGTTTTGTTGTTTGTCATGGTGTTTAATCTATTTTAATTTATAAATATATTGCTATTTTAAAGAGTTGGGTAGTCGTTGAAATTCTTTTTTTGTATCTAAAAATAACAAAGAATCACAAAATCTAAGTAGAATTACTGATATTCCCTATCTAAATGTTTCATTTTGTTTCATTTAATGTCCAGATGATGGCTTTTTCTTTTGTAGCCCTGAAAATGGTGGTATGTTTTTCTTTGGGTTCATTTGAAAATTTCCACTGTATGCTGGCCTTATTTTCTGTTTTAAAAATTTCAGCTAATTCCGTTGTATATGGAGAAATATCCTCAGCATTTGAACTGGCAAACCAAATTCTTTTTTCTGAAATTGGGAAATTTGCTAAGTGTTCTTTAGCTGTTCTTACTAAATAATGATTATTCCACCAAAGCGAAGGGTCAAATGCAATGTAATTGTCAAACATTTCCGGAGTGAGGAAAAAGGTTTCCATAACAAAAAGCCCTGATGCAGATTCTCCAATAATACTTTTTTCGTTTGTTGTTCTGTATCGTTTAATGATTTCGGGAAAAAGTTCGTCTTTAATAAAAGCTCTGAATTTGTCAGAGCCCCCAACTACCGGTGCAATTTCTTTGTCTTTCGCTACTTCTGTAAATCCTGTCAAGTCCCTTCTTCGTTGAGTATTTTCTATACCCACGAGAATTAAAGGTTTAATTTTGTTTTCACTGATAAGTTTAGACAAGGTATTGGCAATGTGAGGAAAGTCTTCATTAATTCCACCATCTGCCATATACATCACAGGCAAGGAGTCTTTGGCTGTTTTGTAATTGTCAGGTATCCAAACATTGATTACTCGCTCTTCTCCAACTTGTTTAGATTGGATGGTAAAAGTTTCGTAATCAGGAATTTTGTCTTTAGGTTGTGATGCATTTGAACAACTTGTCAGCAAAACAAGTATAAGAAGTAATTTGGAATAAATGCAACACATAATTTTCATTGATTGAAGTTGTGATTTTTTTTCATTAGAACTCGTGAAAGCAACTAAGATACATTCAATTTTTGTATAAAACTAATCGTTTATGTAAATTATAATATAAAAGTAATATATATTAAAATTATTGAAAATAATACCCATGTTTAAGTGTTAAGTGCAATTTTTTTGATGATAAAACACTTCCTATGTTTTCTGTGGTTTTTTCTTGGCTGCCGGAAACAAAATATTGTTCAATATAAGCCGGTAGCCGGGTGAATTCGGATGCAAATTCAAATCGGTCGGCGGATCGCCTACACGGTGCTGATAGTCTTCCGGGTCGTGGCCCCCGTAAAATGTCCAGGTGCCTTTTCCTAAAATTCCATGTATATATTTTGCCTCACTGATAGATTTGTTTTCACCCATTACTAATACATCCGGCTTAATCAGCATTTTCTTAAACCCAGTGGTTTGCCCCATAAATCCTTTAATCACTCGTTCATGGTCTTGAGTAAGCATGGCAGGTATTTGATCCCATTTTGCTGAGTAGTCGAACAAGGTGAAATAATCAGGCTCCATCGAATTGGCTCTGGAGTCGATGGTGGAAAATTCGTACTCCCATGGATTGGTACTGATTTGGAAATTCTGAAAGGCAAAGGTTTGTGAAAAATCAAGTTTATTTTGCGCATTCGGGTCTATGGCATCATGGTCAAATTGTTGGGTACAAATATCAACTCCGGCCGCTGCCAATGCAATATCATAGCTGTCTGTGGCACTACACATGGCAAACATAAAACCACCACCCATCACAAAATCCTTTATTTTCTGTGCAACTGCTAATTTTTCCAGTGATACTTTGTTATAGCCCAATTTTGCAGCTCGGGTTTCATAGTCATTAACCTGATTTCTGTACCAGTCTGCATTTTGATAGGCTGACCAGAATTTTCCGTATTGCCCGGTAAAATCTTCATGGTGCAGATGCAACCAATCATACAGATGCAACTCATCCTGCAAAATTTCTTCATCATAAATTACTTTGTAAGGAATTTCTGCATATGTCAATACCATTGTAACGGCATCATCCCAGGGATTATTTGTTTTGGGTGAATAAACGGCAACTTTAGGTGCTTTTTCGAGTTTTACGTCATCCATATTCACTTCCGGTTGTGCAATATCCTGCAAGATTTTACTCATGGCAGCATCTGCTATCACTTCATATTTTACATTGCGGATGAGACATTCTTTTTCAAAATCTTTTTGGTAAGGAAATGCAAAACTTCCACCGCGGTAATTGAGCAACCAGTCGGCGGTTGTTCCTTTAGTAAGCACCCAATACGTAATACCGTATGCCTTAAGATGGTTCGTTTGAGTTTCATCCATAGGCAATAAAATATAAGAGGCTTTTGCTGTTAGAGCAAAACATAAAAAAAGGCTGATTATTGCTTTTCGCATTGCATCAAATATACATCAAATTTGATTCCGAGTTTTGTTGTCTTTTGTTAAATTAGAAAATAGTGCTTCACTAAGTTTGCTATACCTTGACATATAAAAAATAGTTTATCTTTATCAAAACGAACTTATGGCGAACTTATTCAGAAAAAAGTCAATTCAATCCATTCTGAAAGAAACGGAAGCTTATCCGGATATGATGCACGAGGCTGGTATAACCTTGGATGAACAGGCGCAAATGCTGAATAAATCGTTGACAACTTTTGATTTGACTGCTTTGGGAATTGCTGCCATTATAGGAGCTGGCATTTTTTCTACCATTGGCAATGCCTGTTTCGACGGCGGTCCGGCAGTGGTGTTTTTATTTATCGGTATTGCCATCGCTTGTGGTTTCTCTGCTTTATGTTATGCTGAGTTCGCTTCGCGTATTCCTATTGCAGGCAGTGCCTACACTTATTCTTATGCCGTTTTTGGCGAGCTGATAGCCTGGATTATCGGTTGGGATCTGTTGCTGGAGTATGCCATAGGCAATATCACGGTGGCTATTTCATGGTCGGGCAATTTTGCGGCTTTTCTGCACCAGTGTGGCATAGACTTGCCTAAGTATTTAGTGACCAGTTTTTTTGAGGCGAAAAAATTTATGCCGGATTTGTATGCATCAGCACCTAAGATTTTAGGTATACCGTTCATTATCAATATACCGGCATTTATGATCAATTTATTCATTACAGCCTTAGTTTATGTAGGTATAAAAGAGTCTAAAAATTTTGCCAATGGTATGGTGATTTTTAAAATTGCAGTTATCATTGTTATTATCATTGTTGGTGCGTTTTATGTTACACCTGCAAATTGGTCGCCATTTGTACCTAACGGATTTGGCGGTGTGCTGAAAGGAGTATCAGCGGTGTTTTTTGCCTACATCGGTTTTGATGCGATTTCTACGACCGCTGAAGAATGCAAAAATCCACAAAGGGATTTGCCGAAGGGGATGTTCAACTCATTAATCTTATCTACAATCTTGTATGTTGCTGTGGCCTTGGTCTTGACAGGCATGGTGCATTATACCCAACTAAAAAATGAAGCTTTTCTGGCAAATGCATTTGTACAAAAAGGGATAAATTGGATGGGTGGTATCATTGCATTTAGTGCTCTGATTGCAACAGCCAGTGTGATGCTCGTTTTTCAAATCGGACAGCCACGTATCTGGATGAGCATGAGCCGTGACGGTTTGTTGCCAAAGAAATTTGCTGAGATTCATCCAAAATTTAAAACTCCATCATTTTCTACTATCATAACCGGATTAATCGTAGGCATTCCATCCTTATTTTTAGATTCGTCGTTAGTAACAGATATGTGCAGTATAGGAACTTTATTTGCCTTTATTCTGGTTTGTGGAGGTATTATTATTTTGGAGCAAAAAGAGAAAAAACAAGTTAAGTTAAGCGCCAAGACAGGGACATTAGATGAGGATTTATTATCTGAATCTGCAGCTCCTATGACTCCCAAGTTTAAAGTACCCTATATCAACGGCAAATGGTTAATTGCAGGATTAACTTTGGCAGTGTTGGCTATTATCTTCACTAATGCTGCTTTTCTGCATAGCATCTTTCCTGTTGAAGCAGGTTTTGATGTATGGAAACACCAGATACCACTTTGGTTATTTCTTCTGGTATTAATTTATACAGCTTATAAAACATTTATGGAAAACTGGTCTTTGATACCGGTACTCGGATTTTTGTCTTGCGGATATTTGGTTTCTACCCTTGGTATTGCAAACTGGTTGCGCTTTTTTATCTGGATGGCAATTGGGCTGATTTGTTATTTTATTTATGGAGTAAACCACAGTAAATTGCGAAATCAGTAATTTTTAAGAATTTTTTCACAAATAAACCTCATATATTAGCGTTGCTTTACATTTGAAGCTAACCAACTAAACACACAACCCATGAGAAAAACATTTTTTATGCTGGCAATTATGATTTCAGCTTTTTCCAAAGCCGGAAACATGTTTACCGTAACTAACAATGAACTTGTTTTACCCAATGTAATAGGCTTTGATGCACATGCTTATGATGTGAAAAGTGAAAATGATCCTATGCTGGATTATGTGGCGGAATATTTACTGGAGCATCCGAATGTTACGAAATTTGTGATAGAAGGACATGCATTTACCGAAAAAAATGCTTCAGATAATATGAAATTAAGTTTACAAAGAGCCGCTATGGTTAGCTATTATCTGACTGAAAGAGGGGTTTCCTGCGACCGACTTGCTGTAATTGCTTATGGCGAAAATAAACCAATTGCGCCAACTGATGAATGTAATTTATTAGTAAATACACGCATCAACTTTATTAACTTAGAGTTTAACAATAAACCGGTTCAAAACTACCATCCTGATCCTGTAAGTACTAAAGAATTTAATCCTTGTGATTAAGACAAGCTCTATAATTGATTTATTTTTAGGTGCTTATACGCATGTTTGTTATGGTTAAGTAATTTTAACACGACCTCAAGTTTATTTATTGTATCTTTGCAAAAATGAAAAGACTTCTTCTTTCCATATTATTCATTACTATTCTTACTGTATCATTTGTTGCAGACAATTTAAGTTTGGCTTGCAATATGACAATGATAGAAGAAGTAGAAGAAAAACCGGAAAAGAAAGTTTTTTCTTATGATTGTCAACATCTTTTCGAAATTCAGACCAGTCAAGGTCACATTTTGGTATCATCGCCTTTTGCATTTTATTCACATATCTGGTGGTCTGATTTACCAGATATTG
>DAOQII010000102.1:4816-7814 GCA_035339455.1 Chitinophagales bacterium | reverse complement strand
AAAGATTGAGTTGGTGCCCTGTTGTAACCGTAAAAGTATTTTCAGATAAAAGAAATGAAAGTATCTTCTCATATAGTACATACGATAAAGTACTCGATAGTATAGAAAGTAGTGAACATAAAGAAGTAAATGATAATAGTAAATTTTTACTTCCATATAATAAAGATGCAACTCTATATTTCGGATATTATAAGTCTAAGAAAGATAATGGACCATCAAGACAAGACATAAATTACTTAATGCAAAAAAGAGATAGCTTTTATATAAATAAAGGTGAAATTTTTAATTCAGAACGTAGCTATACTTATGATAGCAGCTATATGATTAATGGTAAGTTTATACAATACAAAGTAATCAAAAATCCTGCTCCCAGATCGTACGCAGATTTATCTGACGGGATATGGTATTATTTTATGGTTTTAAATAAATCATTATATCCAATGTTTAAAATGGAGATTAAGAATAAATACTTATTCAATTATTTAAATATATACTATATAAACAAACAATTAATGATTCAACAGCATTTTACTCATGGAGTTAACGATACATCAAGAGGTTACTATGAAAATGGGAATATTTCGTATTATGAGCTAGTAGATATATACGATAATAGAACGATTCAATCTATTCGTTACGATTCTATTGGGAATATTTATTCTTATTATGATTCAATTTGTAAATGTTATATAGACTATATTAATGGAAAATTGTCAACTTTTCAACAATATGATAGCCAAGAAAAAATACTATATAGCATATTATTTAATGAAGACTTGGAAATAATAGAAAAGAAGATTTATCCAAAGTTTAAACCTAAGTAATAAATGAGAAGCTACCACCAAGAACTAAACGAAATAGAGAGTTGGGAAATGAAAATATACAACCAAGATACTAAATTTAATCAGCTAAAAAAGTTCTTTGAAAAAGCTCATAATTACAATCTCAAATAACAACCTGAATATAGGTGGCTTGTTTGGAGCAAGAAGATTATATGAGCAACCAAGTCAAAACACTCTCCTCTCGGAGGGGCTGGGTGTGAGTCAATAACCAAACCCAACCAAATAAAAAGGTGTCGCCTCTATGTGGCATATAAAAACTACTACTTTATCAAATTTCCAAATCAAAAAAATTACTGATTGTTTATGGAATTTTCATCCTTATTGACTCTATATAGTCAGGAATATTCAGTTTATGTTAGTAAATACGTATGGAAGTGCAGTTTTTGGTGTAGATGCCTATATCATCACCGTTGAAGTCAATGTTTGTCAGGGCAGCAAATACTATCTTGTAGGTTTGCCCGACAATGCCGTTAAAGAAAGTTGGAGCAGAGTAGAAAGTGCACTTCGTGCCAATAAATACAATATGCCCCGCATTAAAATTATTGTCAACCTCGCTCCTGCCGATATTCGTAAAGAAGGTTCTGCCTACGATTTGCCTATCGCAATCGGCATACTGTCTGCATCAGAACAACTCTTTACGGACATGTTGGATAAGTATATTATCATGGGGGAATTATCTCTGGATGGCAAATTAAGGCCCATTAAAGGTGCGCTACCCATAGCTATAAAAGCAAAACAAGAAGGCTTTGAAGGCATCATAGTTCCTAGAGAAAATGCCCGTGAAGCCGCTATCGTATCCGGCATCAAAGTATTTGGGCTTGATCATATTGATGAAGTAGTGAACCTGCTTTCGGGCAAAACAAGCTTTGAACCTTTGCAAATAAATACACGGGATGAATTCGTTTTTAATTCCGCTATGGCTACCATTGATTTTGAAGACGTAAAAGGACAGGAAAATATTAAACGTGCCTTAGAAATTTCGGCAGCTGGCGGGCATAATGTAATTTTAATCGGCCCACCGGGAGCCGGCAAGACCATGCTGGCAAAACGCCTGCCTACCATTTTGCCTCCGCTAACATTACACGAAGCTTTAGAAACGACAAAGATTCACTCCGTGGCAGGCAGATTGAAATCTAATGCCTCTTTGCTGTATGAACGTCCGTTTCGTGCACCGCATCATACCGTTTCGGATGTGGCATTGGTGGGAGGCGGTGGCAATCCACAACCCGGCGAAATTTCGCTGGCACACAATGGAGTATTGTTTTTGGATGAATTGCCTGAGTTTAAACGCAGTGTGCTGGAAGTGATGCGGCAACCGATGGAAGAACGAAAAGTCAATATTTCCCGTGCTAAGTTCAGTATTGATTATCCGGCAAACTTTATGCTCATTGCCAGCATGAATCCTTGTCCTTGCGGATTTTACAACCACCCTGAAAAAGAATGTGTATGCGCACCGGGTGTTGTACAAAAATATTTAAACCGCATTTCCGGTCCCTTACTCGACAGAATTGATTTGCACGTGGAAGTTACTCCTGTCAATATCAATGAACTTTCATCAGTTAAGAAATCTGAAAAAAGCTGTGTAATCAGAGAGCGAGTTATACAGGCAAGAAATATACAATTAGAGCGGTTCAACACTCATGAAATTTATTGTAATGCACAAATGACCACCAAAATGACAAATAAATATTGCCAGTTAGATGCTACTTCACAAAAGCTGCTATCCACGGCAATGGATAAATTGGGATTGAGTGCAAGAGCTTACGAACGTATTATTCGCACAGCTCGTACTATAGCAGATTTGGATAGTTGTATCGATATTCAAACACATCATATTGCCGAAGCTATCCAATTCAGAAGTTTAGACCGAAGTAGTTGGGCTGGATAAAAACATCCGAATTTCAAGTTAAATGCAAAATTTACCTTTGTTAATTAACAAACCCTTTAAATTAAGTTATCATTAATCCAATGCATGCATTGGATTTTTTGATTTATTTTTACAAAAAACTAAGTTATGCCTGCACAAGCATCAAAATTAATTGGAGGAAATTTTCTCTTTTCCAACACTCCGGTAAGCGAAGTTTTTACACCGGAAGATTTCTCTGAAGAGCAAAAAATGATTGGCGATATGGTCAAGGATTTTTGTGTAAAAGAAC
>DAOQII010000102.1:0-4716 GCA_035339455.1 Chitinophagales bacterium | reverse complement strand
TCTGAAGAGCAAAAAATGATTGGCGATATGGTCAAGGATTTTTGTGTAAAAGAACTGCAAGGTCTTGGTATAGAACGCGTGGCACAAATGGATGCATCCAAGGATATGGACACCATCAAAGATATGTTTCATAAGGCCTCCGAACTGGGCTTGTGCGGTGTATCAATAAGTGAAGAGTACGGTGGCATGGGTTTGGATTTTAATACCGGCTTAATATTCAGTGAAAATATTGCCTTGGGATTATCTTTTGCAACTACTATAGGTGCACAAACTTCCATCGGCTCCTTGCCTATCGTGTATTATGGCACTAAAGAACAAAAAGCAAAATATTTACCTAAAATTGCATCAGGCGAGTTTGTTTGTTCTTATTGCTTGACAGAGCCAACTGCCGGCTCTGATGCTAATAGCGGAAAGACGAAAGCAGTACTTAATGAAGCCGGTACACATTACCTTATTAACGGACAAAAAATGTGGATTACCAATGGTGGGTTTGCTGATGTGTTTATTGTATTTGCCAAAATAGATAACGATGAGAAATTATCTGCTTTTATTGTAGAAAAAGATTTCGGTGGAATAGAAATTGGCAAGGAAGAAAAGAAAATGGGTATCAAAGCATCATCTACTGTACAATTGTTTTTTACCAATTGCCCTGTTCCTGTAGAAAACCTATTGGGTGAAAGACAAGCAGGTTTCAAAATGGCATTAAATATCCTGAACAGCGGACGTATAAAAATTGGTGCCGGTGCTGTAGGAGGTCTTAAATTCGCATTAGAAAGATCATCAGAATACGCTACTCAACGTGTACAATTCGGCAAACCTATAGCTGATTTTGGTGCTATAAAAACTAAAATAGGAAAAATTGGCGCTGAAGCTTTTGCCATCGAATCAGCGGTTTACAGAACGGGAGCGGATATCGATAAAAAATACAACGAACTTACTGCTGCCGGAGATAATGAAAATGAAGCAAAAATCAACGCAATACGAGAATATGCCATTGAGTGTTCTATCCTAAAAGTAATAGGCTCCGAATCGATATGTAATGCAGCAGATGAAGCCATTCAGATATTTGGTGGCATGGGATATTCTATGGAAACCGGAGTTGAAATGGCCTATCGCGATGCCCGAATTACTAAAATCTACGAAGGCACAAATGAGATTAACCGCATGCTCATTTTAGCTGAATTTTATAAACGTGCATTTCAGACCAAAGAAATAAAAATGAATGATGCCATGAAAACAATACCTCTTGGCATCGCTCAAAATTTCAATCCGTTTAATTCCGGTTTTCTTGCAGAAGAAAGTGAGATTGTATCTAACATGAAAAGTGTATTTATGATTATTACCGGAGCTGCAGGTAGAAAATTGAAAGCCAAATTGGTCGATGAACAGGAAATTGTGATGAATTTAGCTGATTTACTCTCTTATGCTTATTTGTGTGAATCTGCTTTATTGCGTGTTCAAAAACTGAAAGAACAAAATCATGACAAAGACGCATTAGCCATCAAAATAAAAATGACACAATCTTTCATTTATGATGCCTTGGAACATTGCAGAAATGCAGCCAATGAGGCGATAGACAGTTATGCAAACGGTGTAGAAAAATTTACCATCAGACGTGTCGTTGACGGCTTATTGAAAAACTACGATATCAATCCTAAAGATACACGAAGAGCAATAGCAGATGCAGTTTATGCAGCAAACGGATATCCTGCGTAGTGGGTAGTGGGTAGTGAGTAGTAAGTAGTAAGTAGTAAGTATTAAGTAGTAAGTATTAAGTGATAAGTGATAAGTGATAACCAAAAACTAATAACTAACAACTATTATCCAATAACCAATGACCAATGACCAATCTCTAATAACCAATAACCAATAACCAATAACCAATAACTAATATCCAATCACCAATCTCTAATAACCAACAACCAATCAAAAAAATAATGACAACATTCAAAAATAAAACTGTTTTCATTTCCGGTGGCACCAGAGGCATCGGTCATGCTATAGGTTTGCGATTAGCTCGAGAAGGCGCAAATATTGTAATTGCTGCTAAAACGACCGAACCACAACCAAAATTACCGGGTACAATATACACAGCTGCACAGGATATGGAAAATGCCGGCGGAAAAGGCTTAGCCATAAAGTGCGATATCCGAAGTGAAGAAGAAGTAATTGCTGCTGTTCAAAAAACGGTAGAAACTTTTGGTGGTATTGATATTTTAATCAATAATGCATCGGCTATCAACCTCTCACCTACGTTGTTTTTAGAAATGAAACGCTATGATTTGATGCAGGATATCAATACCAGAGGTACATTTTTATGTTCGCAAAAGTGCATCCCGCATCTATTGAAAGCTGAAAACCCGCATATCTTAAATTTATCGCCACCTTTAACTTCCATCACCGAGCATTGGTTTAAAAATCATGTTGCCTATTCTATAGCTAAATTTGGTATGAGCTTATGTGTTTTGGGTATGAGTGGAGAATTTAAAGGTAAAATTGGCGTTAACGCACTTTGGCCGCGTACAACCATAGCCACGGCAGCCGTTCAGAATTTATTGGGAGGCGATTCAATCATCAATGCCTCTCGCAAGCCGGAGATATTGGCAGATGCCGCCTATTTTATTCTGAGCAGAGATGCTAAAACCTGTACCGGAAATTATTTTATGGATGATGAAGTTTTACAAAGTGAAGGCATTACAGATTTGGAGCAATATGCTGTAAAACCGGGCACGCCGCTTACCCCTGATTTTTTTGTTTAATCTTCATATACTTATATTAATCTTTTTAATCAAAAAAAAACAAAAGCCCCTCTAATTATAAAAAATTGTTGACTAACAACTTTTACTAAATTTATTAAATACATATAAATAATAAATACCTACATATAATCGGCATCGCTGCCCCAGCGGTATTCCATCAGCCTTTGCAAGGCTTCTTCTACCTTTAATCCTTCAAACAGCACCTTGTATGTTTGTTGTATGATGGGCGTTCGTACATCGCATGCATCTGCTATTTTCTTACTGATACTCACCGTTTTTATGCCTTCTGCAATTTCAGAAGAGGTAGATATAATCTGCTCCAAGGTTTCTCCTTTCGCCAATCTCGAACCAACGGTATAGTTTCTGCTTAAAGGTGATGTGCAGGTCGCTATTAAATCTCCGATGCCGGCCAAACCCAGAAATGCTTGCTTTTCTGCGCCCATGGCTGTAGCCAGCCTGATGATTTCGCCCAATCCTCTCGTAATCAAAAAGGCCATCGCATTATTGCCATAACCCAAGCCGCCTAAAGCACCTGCTGCTAATGCCATCGAGTTTTTAAGTACACCGGCAAGCTCGACGGCATAAATATCATGGTTGCCATACACTTGTAATCGTTTGCTGCGTATGGCATTTTCGCCCTCACGGATTACCTCATCAAATTTGCTGGCTATTACGGTGGCTGCCGGATGCATACTGGCAATTTCCCGGGCCAGATTGGGTCCGCTCATGCAGCCCACACGTTTTACGATGGTTTCTTCCAAAATTACTTTGCTCATCGTATATATATCTGCCGGACGAAGTTTTAAATCTTTATCCAACAAGCTTTGTCCCTCTTCCAATTTTATATCAAATCCTTTTGTGCAATGAATAAGGATATGATTAGGTTTTAGCAAAGGCGACATTTCGCGCATCAAAGGCCTGAATGCATCAGATGCCACTGAGGGAAACAATACATAACTGCTTTCAGTAATTTCTTGCAAATCATGGGTTGCCCGCACATTCTGGTGCATTTGTTGTCCGTTATTCAATTTGTCTTTATTGATACTGTCTATGGCATCCTGTCTGCGTGAATAGATTAAAACATCTCCATTTTCTGCCAATAAATTAGCCACTACAGTACCGAAACTGCCTGCGCCTATTACACATGCTTTTACTTTATCCGATGTATTTGTGTAAGCCATAGCCTTCCAGTCTGTTGTGGTAGTAATATAATAATTTCAAATCTTCGCTGGTATAGTTGCCGTTTTTCATTTTCATCAAAGGAATATTTGCATGATAAATGCTCATTTGGTCAACACCTCTATCAATTATTTCGTGTATTTCTTTAGTAATTAAGTTTGGTGAAAGTTTAATTTTTCCTTTATTATTAAGATTATACAATTCATCTAAAATGCGTTTTACGTTCATCTTCAAATCATCAGCATTAATTTCTCTTTCTTCTTCAGGCGTTCTCAGCATCGTATAAATATCCGGGTAATTGAGCTGTTTGCGCAACAATTCGAATGCGACAAATGCGACAACATGTGAAGAATAAACAACATTATTTTCATGAAATTTTCGCACAATTTTGTCTCCGAGCATTTGTGTATAAATACTCTCGCGTTGGTCGTCAATTTTGAGCTGGTCATTATTAAAAAAATACTGTCGGATTTCGACTGGTCTGCCTGATTTATCTATGCTGTTACCATCATCATCTAAATGATTGCCGAATACATCCATTGGCTCACTCAAAGACAAGGTAATATCACTCGATTTGGAAAATGTTTCCCAGAAAAACTTCCAGATTGCTTTACCGGGTATTGTTGGAACATCTTTAACTAGATATTGTTCTTTCCCGGTGCGTTTCAGATGCTCTTCTATCAATGATGAAGCCTCTAAAACAAATGGATAGCTGATGGTGAGTGGTACGACAAATATTTTAGGTGCAAGCGATGCCGGATTTTTTAAGTAATGTTCG
>DAOQII010000101.1:0-7820 GCA_035339455.1 Chitinophagales bacterium | reverse complement strand
GTGGAACGCCCACAACACATGCTCATGCGCGTAGCCGTAGGCATACATAAAGAGGATATTGATGCCGCCATTGAGACCTATGATTTAATGTCTGAAAAATGGTTTACCCATGCCACGCCTACACTCTATAATGCTGGCACGCCTAAGCCACAACTTTCTTCTTGCTTTTTGCTGACAATGAAAGATGACAGCATTCGCGGCATATATGATACCTTGCGCAACTGTGCAGAAATTTCGCAAGCTGCAGGTGGAATCGGGCTGAGCATACATAATATAAGAGCAAAAGGAAGCTATATAAAAGGAACCGGTGGTGAGAGCAACGGCTTAGTGCCGATGTTGCAAGTATTTAATTCCACAGCCCGTTATGTAGACCAAGGCGGTGGCAAACGCAAAGGAGCATTTGCCGTTTACTTAGAGCCGTGGCATGCTGATATTTTTGATTTTATAGAATTGAAAAAGAATCACGGCAAAGAAGAGCTGCGTGCCCGCGATTTATTTTATGCCATGTGGATTCCGGATCTATTTATGAAACGGGTGAAAGACAATGCCAGCTGGTCGCTCATGTGTCCAAATGAGTGCCCCGGATTATGTGATGTATATGGTGAAGAATTTGAAGCGCTTTATTTAAAATACGAAGCAGAAGGCAAGGTAAGAAAAACAATAAAAGCACAAGAATTGTGGTTTCATATCATGGACAGCCAAATTGAAACCGGTACGCCTTATATGCTTTATAAAGACCATGCCAACCGCAAATCTAACCAAAAGAACTTAGGTACTATTCGTTCAAGCAATTTATGTACGGAGATTATGGAGTACACGTCAGCTGACGAAATTGCAGTATGTAATCTCGCTTCGATAAACTTGA
Source organism: Chitinophagales bacterium (assembly GCA_035339455.1). GTDB lineage: Bacteria > Bacteroidota > Bacteroidia > Chitinophagales > JADIYW01 > JADJSS01. Next base: position 6,955 of record DAOQII010000101.1, on the reverse strand, counting down.
GTCGCTTTGTTGACACCGAAAACAAGGCTTTTGATTTCCAGCGTCTGTATGATATTACTTATATCGTTACTAAAAATCTGAATAAAGTAATTGATATCAACTATTATCCTGTGCAGGAAGCTAAGAACAGCAATATGCGTCATCGTCCAATTGGTTTGGGTGTGCAAGGATTAGCGGATACTTTCATGATGCTGCGACATGCATTCGATAGCGAAGAAGCAAAAATCCTCAACAAAAACATATTTGAGACTATCTATTTTGCTGCATTAAGTGCTTCAAAGGATTTAGCAAAAAAAGACGGTGCTTATCAGTCATTTGAAGGTTCTCCGATTTCTCAGGGCATCTTCCAGTTTGACATGTGGAAGGTGCAGCCTACTGATCGTTGGGACTGGGAAACTCTTCGCAGTGAGATAATGGAATTTGGTGTTCGCAACAGCTTATTGGTTGCACCTATGCCAACAGCTTCTACTTCTCAGATTTTGGGCAATAATGAATGTTTTGAACCGTACACCTCCAACTTATATACTCGCAGAGTATTGAGCGGCGAGTTTATGGTAGTAAATAAGCATCTTTTGAAAGACTTAATTGAATTAGAATTGTGGAGTGATGAGATGAAAAATGCCATCATTGCCAATAAAGGATCAATTCAATCTATAAATGGCATTCCTCAGGAAATAAAAGAGCTTTATAAAACAGCTTGGGAAATCAAACAACGTGTTATTTTAGACATGGCTGCCGACCGTGGCGCATTTATCGACCAAAGCCAAAGTTTGAATTTATTTATGGAGAGCGCAAACTACCAAAAGCTGACTTCCGCTCATTTCCATGCATGGGAAAAAGGACTAAAAACAGGCATGTATTATTTGCGTACCCGCCCTGCCATGGATCCGATACAGTTTACTGTCGATATGGAAAAAGCACGCAAAGCCAATGACATGGTTGCCAATGATCCAAGCTATAAGCACACCCAACAAGCTGTAGCTCCGATATATGAAAGCGTAGCTAATGCCCAGCAAGTTATGTTTGAAGTGAATGAAACCGCTGTAAAACAGGATGAAATGACAATTGAACAACGTGCAGCGGAGTTTGGAATGACTGTTGAGGAATTTTTGCAGGCACAAAATGCATGTTCACTGGAAAATCCGGGAGCTTGCGAGATGTGTGGTTCATAAACTCATACATTCAAAATCAGCTAAAATACCCTTTCAATTTCTTTAAATTGGAAAGTTTGTACATAATCACCAACTTGCAGCATTAACTTTCCTGCAGGGTCTATGTCTGTAATGCTTCCTTCAAATAAAAATTGTCCCTTGCGGTAAGTCAAGCTTTGTCTGTAGCCCATCAAATGTTCCATATATGCTGTTTTTATGGCAGCATAGTCTTTCATTTTTAGTTTAAGAAAATAATATTCTATGAGATAAAGGGCATTTTTAAACAGCTGTACTAAATCTGCTTGTTTATTATTGAGCAAAGTAATACTGCTTGCGCTTAATCCTGTTTCAAAAACAGTTTGATTTACATTGATACCAATCCCAATAACCGAATAATTCAGAAATTGCCCTTGTATGGTATTTTCTATCAAGATACCTGCAATTTTCTTTTCCCCTGCAAAAATATCATTCGGCCATTTAATCGTAACAGGGAATAAATCTGCAACAAGGCTTTTTTCTATATCCTCATTTATACTTCTTAATTCTTGGTTCTTGATTCTTGGTTCATATTCTTCCTTCATTTCCATTTCAATAGCTTTTCTCACACCAAGCGAAACAGCCATATTCAAATAATACTGCTCATCAGCTCTCAAAAATGAAGTATGGTACAGAATAGAAAAAGTGAGATTTTTTCCGGCTTCACTCTGCCATTTATTCCCGGCTTGACCACGTCCGGCAAACTGTTCGTCTGCCAAAATAACAGTTCCGTCTTTTGGTGTGCTATTTGCTATTACTTGTTTTGCATAATTATTGGTAGAATCTACCCGCTCCAGGTGAAGCAGTTGCTTACCCGTAAATTGTGTATTTTGAATAAGAATGTTCAAAATTTAGTAGATTTGAGATAAAATAAGTAAACAGATTTGGAAAAAACAAAAATTAAACGCACTAAAAAGAAATTAACAACAGCTGACCTTCATTTTTTGATTGTAGATTTGATTCAAGACAGAAAGGGGAAAGAAATTGTAAGTTTGGATTTGACGCAGATACCCGAAGCCATCACAGATTATTTTGTCATCTGCCATGGTGAGTCTACCGTGCAAACACGCGCTATTATTGATCATATTGAAGAAGAACTGCTGAAAGAGCATAAACTGAAGCCACTGCATATAGAAGGTCGGAGCTTTGGCGAATGGTGTCTGATAGACTATGGTGATATTGTCGTTCATGTTTTCCAAAAAGAAAAACGGGAATTTTATCAATTAGAGGATTTATGGAGTGATGCTGTGCGAAAAGATTACGATTAATTCAACATCTCATAAAACACATACCCAACGATTTTAATACATTTAAGCTTAAGAATACGCTATGGATTTTTTACCGGAAGAAGATAAAAACAAAAACAACAATAAAAAGAAAGGCTTTAACAGCTATTGGATATTTGCTTTACTATTTGCAATTTTTCTGATTTTGCAGTTTTTCACCATGAGTGTGGCCAGCAGGCAAACTACAGAAGATTATTTTTTCAAAAAACTGGTGCCATCCGGGGATGTTGACAGTATTGATATCGTAAACAATGACCGCGTTGACATTTTCATCAACGCAGATTCTTTGCAGAAAAAAGCAATTTACAAAGATATCCGAACCACAAAATTAGGTCGTTTGAATATCGGTCCTCATTACTCATTCGATGTAATTAACCTGAACACTTTTGTTGAACACCTTGATGAGACACAGAAGAGTCTGGCATACGAGCAAATCATCAAGAAAAACCGCAAAAAAGAAGGTCAATACTTGGGACTGTTTTTGCAATGGGTATTACCGCTCTTGCTGATAGTAGGATTGTGGATGTTTTTGATGCGCAGAGCTTCGGGAGGTGTGGGTGGCCCCGGCGGACAAATTTTCAACATCGGTAAAAGTAAAGCTTCTTTGTACGACAAAGACACTAAAGTAAGTGTAACATTTGATGATGTAGCCGGATTGGATGAGGCGAAAGAAGAAGTAAAAGAAGTAGTGGATTTTCTGAAAAATCCCAAAAAATATACGGCTCTGGGTGCTAAAATACCGAAAGGCGTACTGTTGGTAGGCCCTCCGGGAACCGGTAAAACCTTGCTGGCTAAAGCCATGGCTGGTGAAGCACAAGTGCCTTTCTTCTCAATTTCCGGTTCCGATTTCGTAGAAATGTTTGTAGGTGTAGGTGCATCACGTGTTCGTGATTTGTTTAAACAAGCCCGGGAAAAAGCTCCTTGTATCATTTTTATAGACGAGATTGATGCAGTAGGTCGTGCCCGAGGCAAAAACATGGTACAAAGCAATGATGAACGGGAAAGCACCCTGAATCAGTTGCTGGTAGAGATGGATGGTTTCAGCGGAGATAAAGGCATTATCATGCTGGCTGCAACCAACCGCCCAGATGTACTGGACTCTGCTTTGTTGCGCCCCGGACGATTTGACCGACAAATATCTATTGACCGACCTGACATAAAAGGCAGAGAGCAGATTTTTAAAGTTCATTTGAAAAAACTGACAAAATTAGGTCCGGATGTTAATCCCGAAAAATTAGCCTCGCTTACTCCCGGATTTGCCGGAGCAGAAATTGCCAACGTGTGTAATGAAGCTGCATTGATAGCTGCCCGTAAAGAAAAAACACAAGTGGAACTTTCTGATTTCAATGATGCCATAGACAGAACTATTGGCGGACTGGAAAAGAAAAACAAGATTATTTCTCCTCAAGAAAAAGAAATCATTGCTTATCATGAGGCTGGACATGCTGTTTGTGGCTGGTATCTGGAACATGCGCATCCTTTATTGAAAGTTACTATCATTCCGCGTGGCATTGCGGCACTTGGTTACGCCCAGTATTTACCTAAAGAACAATATTTGTACCGAACCGAGCAATTAATGGATGAACTTTGTATGACTTTAGGTGGACGTGCTGCTGAAGATATAGTATTCGGTAAGATTTCTACAGGAGCTCAAAATGACTTAGAGCGCATCACGAAATTGTGCTATGCCATGGTTACAATTTATGGCATGAATGAAACCTTGGGAAATATCTCGTATTACGATCCTCAGGATAACGGTTTCACCAAGCCATATTCTGAAGAAACGGCAAGAGAAATTGATATGCAAGTGCGAGAATTAATTAATAAGGCATACGAGCGAACCAAAAACCTTTTGACAGAAAAAAGACACGAGTTGGATGTAATTGCCAAAACTTTATTGAAAAAAGAGATTTTATTCAAGTCTGATTTGGATGAACTGATAGGCAAACGACCGTTTGAAGAAGAGCCGCTTCCAGTTTCATTGGTGTAATTGCCAAAGAAACAAGTTGATTCATTTGTTTGATTTTATCTGTTTACCTTTACACGATGAAAACACTCTCCGTCAATATTTACAAATCTCTGTTTGATATCATTTGGATAAGTATTTCTGCAATTGCTGCTTATCTGTTTTTGTTTAATGTGCAACCCATCGTCAGCAGTGACTTTTTCCGCTTTTTGTACCTCGGTATTTTTCTGGCCTTTATTTATTTTGGCTATACCATTTTTTTATTCGACTCGAAACTCGCACAGAATATATGGGTGAAAGTATTGTGGTTTACGGCAAATATTTTCTTGTTTTTTGTTTTACTCAAACAATATTACACCTTTGCCAAAGTAACTGACGATTATAATTACACCCTTGCTTCAGGACAAGTAATTAAACCTTACACAGAACTGGATATGCAATTGTATATTAAGAAAATGATTATTTTAGCCGGAATTATCCCGCTCTTTTTGATGATCGTATTTCAAATCCGTTTATTTATTTCTTTTTTCCAAACACGTCAGTTGGATAAAGTAGCTGACGTATTCAGAAAGGTATAATATTCAGGTATTTTCCATTTTTGCGCAAATAACTTTGTATCACTTTTTTGGCATCGTGAAATTCTTCACGGAATTGAACGGCATCATGCAAATCTTCCATACTGGCGATATAGGCTTGTTCAATAAATCCGAAACCTTTGTACTCATTGTTTTCTATTTTCACTATGCTCTTTTCTGTGCCTCCTCTGCCTTCATCGATAATAAAAAAGCTGTTGTGCGGATAAATAAATTTAGCCAATACCTCTTGTAAACGCCGGTTATACACTGCACTCGATTCAATTTTCTTAAAGGCAGGTTCCAAGCGGGATGAAGTCAGAATGGAATGCATCATTCTGTCAGCTTTAAACTTAGACGTAAATTTCAGCAATGGATTCTCCGCTTCTTCAATTAGTTTGACCATCAGCTTTTGAAAACCCTGTGCATCATCTTCCGCAAACAAGCCAAATCGCATTCTTTGCATGGAAACCGGGCGGTTATACCTCGGTTTATGTTGCATCTTTTCATGAAATTCCTGCAAGCTGGCGACTAATTCGCTGCCACTGGCTTCGAAACTGATGCCGGCAATAATGCGGTGCAAATCTATTTTGTTTTTTTCAATGGGCTTTTTGAGGAAAAAGTTGATGACATACTCTCGGATATTTTTACTCTTGTCAATATAGACGATTTCTCCTTGTTCATTGTGAAAGTAAATCACCCCCAGTTCTTCCGGTAATACATCTACTTGTTCGATACTAATTTTTTCCGGAAGATACATTTTATGAATATCGTCCGTTAAAAAATCGTTCAAGTAGTCTTTTTTGTCATTTGCAATTGCTTTCTCAAGCAGATATGCCGTAGCCAAAGCATCTCCGAATGCACGATGTCTGTTGTCTATCGGTATTTCCAGTTCTTTGCAAATATTGCCCAAACTATATGATTTCTTATGCGGGAAAACTTTACGGGTGTATTGCACCGTACACAATGTTTTTTTGCTAAAGGGAATATTCAGTCGTTTGAATTCGCTGCGCAGAAAATGATAATCAAAACGGGCATTATGTGCCACGAAAACATTATTTTCCAGCAATTCAGCTACGGTATGTGCGATATCTTCAAATTTTGGAGCATGTTTTACCATGGCGTTTGTAATACCCGTGAACGTAGAAATAAATGCACTGATTTCTTTTTCGGGATTGACTAATGTGGTGTATTCTCCGATTTTTTGTTTGCCGTCATGCAAGATAATGCCAATCTCAATAATTCGCTCTGAGCTGCTGTTTCCTCCCGTGGTTTCTAAATCTACTATTGCAAACACCTTATTTTTTTTAAAATTTTATCTCAAATCCAGTTCCGTATTATCTCCAATATTCAAGCTCTGCGTACTGCCCCAAATTTCCGAATCATTGCCAATTAACGATTGATGCAAGATGACTTCATTCAATCGGGTATAACTGCCAATGATGGAATCGCGAATGATGGAATTTTGAACAACGGCATTTTCTCCAATGGTCACATTTGGTCCGATTATCGAATCTTTCAGTATGGCATTTTTCCCGAGATATACGGGCTCTACTAAAATTGAGTTTTGAATATTCTTTTTATTATATGCCACTTTTGACTGCTTATTCAGCATCAGTCTGTTGGTTTCCAGCAAGATTTCCTTTTGCCCGCAATCGTACCAGTTTTCTACTTTAAATCCTGCAATTTGTATGCCCTTTTCCAGCATATCCTGAATGCCGTCAGTGAGCGTATATTGCCCATTACTTCGTTTTTGTTCTTTGATATTGGCTTCCAGACATTGAATGAGCACGTTAAATTCTTTGATTTTATAGATACCGACAACAGCCATATTCGACTTGGGGATGGCGGGCTTTTCGACAGTTTTGGTAATAAATCCCTTATCATCAAATTCGGCCACACCAAATTTGCGAGGGTCATTTACTTTTTTTACAGCGATAGCAG
>DAOQII010000100.1:0-7930 GCA_035339455.1 Chitinophagales bacterium | reverse complement strand
GGATTGATTAATGCCTGAATAGTCTTAGCTCTGTCAGAAGCGGAAATGCCTGTTGTACATCCTTCTCCGATTAAATCAACCGATACAGTAAACGGAGTATCATAGTGAGATGAATTGGCATTTACCATGAGTTCCAGTTTTAACTCATCGCATCTACTTTCTATAAGCGGCGTGCAAATTAAGCCTCTGCCATGCGTAGCCATGAAATTGATAATTTCCGGTGTAGCATTGCGAGCTGCGGTAATAAAATCGCCTTCGTTTTCACGATCTTCATCATCTACTACAATGACTAATTTGCCATTTTTAATAGCATCTACAGCCGATTCAATAGTATCTAACTGTATATTATTTGCGTGGTGTTGGTTGCCAGACATTTGATTTTATTCCTTTACAAAAATTAATAAAACCCCAAAAAACTGCAAGATTCATAAAAAGGAAATAATGCAATCTTCGGAGTGGCTTAATTGCCCAACCAAAAATAGCGCAAATAGCATCAAAAACAGGCAAAATAAATGTTACGATTAGAATAAGCAATGTTGCCTTAAATAACAGCAAATAATATAAAATCAATAATATAAATGGTGTTTTCCAACGCAAAAATTTATGAGAAAAGAAAATAAAACCCAGCGGTGTATAGACTTGAAAGGCAGTCTTTTTGAAATACCACAAATTCTGGAAATTACCCGAAGCTATTCTACTCTTTCTTCTGAATTCTTGTATCCAGTTTGTTTGGATTTCTTCAATTGCAAGTGCTTCTTTATTTACAATAGTATGATATTTTTTGAGGGCAATTTTCATCCCGATAAAAAAATCATCAACAACAAAATTTACCGGAATTTCTTCATATAACTTTGTTCTGATAGCATAACAGCCTCCTGATGGACCAGTAATTTTTCCATACACTAAAGATTCATTCCATTTTATTTCATTTTCGTAATTCCAGTAAAACTGTTCGTTATTATCCGTGCTTCTTTGTGTTTGAATAATCGTATCTACTAAACCGATACGCTCATCCTTAAAATATTTAACCAACTCAAAAAGTGTATTCTGATTGAAAAAAATGTCTGCATCCGTAAATATAGTAATCGCATTTTTTTCAGTAGCATATGCCATAAGTTTGTTCAGCATAGCAGGCTTGCCCTGACGCTCTGTAAAATCGAAAAGTTGAATGGGATAAGTGGAAAAATTCTTCTGTATGTTTTTTTTTGTATTGTCTGTGCAAGCATCCAAGCCTATCAGCACTTGTATTTTTTTTTGAGGATAGCTTGATTCAAATACAGATTTCAGTTTTTGAATAATTACTTTTTCTTCATTATGAACCGGAATAAGTATATAGACACATGGCAATTCATCTTGTGACAAATAAGCTGCATAAGCGAGAGATTTACCTGTTGCTTTTTTTGCCAAAAAGCGAGGATAGCCTACATAAGCGTATAAGAGTACTAATAGACAAAATGCAATCAGTAGGTAAACTATCATGTCGTTTGTGTCTCTTTTTTACGTGAAAAAAGATTTTTTATTCCGGCAATAATTTTATAAAAATATTTGTCGTACCATTCGCTTCTGAATAAAACGGAATCGTTATTGGCTTTATAAGTTAAAAATAAGGCTAGCGGAAGCAAGACCAATGTAGACAACCACATGCCGAATAAAGGAGGAATGACCAAACCTTTGGCCAGCTTCTCGCCTACTACATTGAGTACATGAAACAAGACAAAATATAAAACTGCAATTAAAATCGGTATACCGAAACCACCTTTACGTACAATTGCACCCATAGCACAACCCACAAACAACAAGACCATGCAAGCAAATGAAAGACTGAATTTCCTATACCATTCACAGATATAGTTTACATAATTCTCTTCTTTGTATTTCAAATCACTTGCATTCATTTCCATATTGCTCTTAACACTGTTGCAATTATTTTTAGCACTTACTAAAGCCCTTTCTGTTATATCACGACTGAAAATCTTATAGAAATTCATTTTTGCATAATTCAGACCGGCATTAGTGTCTGGTTTTGGATTGTTGTCTTTCAGGAAAGAAAAGTAAGATGCATCTGTTGTCTGTATATCCACATATTTCTTTTGGATGTCTTTTTGTAAGGAATCGGATTCTTGCCGTAATTGACGGGTATTAAACATGATATAATTCGACTTAAACAAATTCTGGTCGGTACGAGTCATTTTAAACTCACGTAAGTCAAATACTTTTTGCCATTTTTTGAATGACATAGTGGTCTGCTCTGCTTTTGATTCGTCAGATTGATTATTTCTTTTTTTTACATCCTGATATTGCTTTCCATTAAAAAGCGTCAGTACTAAAAATTCACCCGTATTACTAAGTTCCACTTTTCCCGTATCAGCCATTACCACACTTTCATTACCCTTACCATTAGAATGGTCGTACACCATAATATTATATAGCGTCTTATTATCGGGTGCTTTCTTTTTTATTTTAATGGCGAAGCCTGAGATACCCCGATAAAATACTCCTTCCTTAATATCCAGTGCAGGTTTTTGTTTCCTGATATCATACAGCAAAGAAAAAAACTTGAGATGTACCTTTGGCAAAATAGTATTTGAAAAATAAAATGCGGTTATTGATAAAAAGAAGGTAAAAACAATCAGACTGCCCATTATTCTCAAGAGAGATAAGCCACCTGATTTGTAAGCTGTAAGTTCATTATTTTCACCTAAATTGCCAATCACCATAGTAGATGCCAGCAAAATAGCTAAGGGCAGAGCCATCGGGATGATGGTTAAAGCAAATAGTGCGACTAACTTAAATAACAAACTGGTTTCCAGACCCTTACCTACAAAATCATCAATATACTTCCACAAAAACTGCATCATAAAAATGAAAGTAGTGAGCCCGAAAGTGATGACTAATGGCAAAATAAATGAGCCTAATACTACTTTATCGACGCGTTTTAGCATATCTTTAATAAGATGCTAAAAATACGCATTTAGCAGATAAATGTTTTAAAATTAATTTTGTAACTGCTGCTTTTATTTAGGCAGTTTTGCTCTTATTTTTTCTACCATTTCTTTTGCTTTCTCCATAGAAGAACAGGCAATATTTGCACCAAATAAATCATTTTGTAAAAAATTATTACCATCCGGGTCAATACAGGTATAGGTTCTTTGCTTAAATATACGTTCTTCATTTTTAGCCTTGATAAAAAAAACGGTCTGATGCTCTTTTTTCCCATCAGTCAAATCCAAATCGTATTCTGAAGTATAAACACCCTCTTCTGTTGATGGATTCATATCTTTATATGCAAATGCAGACACATCCACTAACATATACTCATCAGGTTTCTCTTTAGATTTAACTGTTTCATACATAAAGAAACTGTCCTGCTCAACTGACACTTGTACCACATGTTCTTCATCATAACGTGTATCCGTATAACGATTTATTTCATCACCATGTGGAGTTTCTACAGCTTGTCCCGTACAGAATAAAATGGTTCCGTTTTTTTCATTTGTTGCTGCTGTTGTTTCATTACTGCTGTCTTCCGTTTTATGTTTACAACTGATAAAACATAAACTTCCTGCGATAAAAAATAAGAGTGTGTTTTTCATATAACGTATTTTAGTTAAAATAAAAGTAAAAAATTTCTTTGATATTTAATTTTTTAACCGAAAAAAGGAAATCCTTATCTTTGCCATATGCAGAATCCGAATTTAGATGCCAGTGGGGAGTATTTATCCAATACCGAAAAAGAATTAGAAAAAGTACTGCGACCGCAGGCTTTTGAACAATTCTCCGGTCAGCCGCAAATTATTGAGAATCTGCAAATTTTCATTCAAGCTGCAAAAAAAAGAGATGAAGCACTCGACCATGTTTTGTTGCACGGACCTCCGGGACTGGGCAAAACAACTTTATCTCATATCATAGCCAATGAGTTGGGGGTGGAAATGAAAATGACTTCCGGCCCTGTATTGGAAAAGCCTGGCGACCTTGCCGGATTGCTTACAAACCTGCAACCTAATGATGTTTTGTTTATTGATGAAATACATCGCTTAAATACGAGTATTGAAGAATATTTGTATTCCGCTATGGAAGATTACAAAATCGACATCATGCTCGACAGCGGCCCCAGTGCGCGCAGCATACAAATTTCACTGAACCCGTTTACACTCATTGGCGCTACCACACGTTCCGGTTTGCTTACAGCACCCTTGCGTTCTCGTTTTGGTATTACCTTTCGCTTGGAATATTATCCGGCAACAGTATTGCAGCATATCATCAAACGTTCATCACGCATTTTAAATACTGAAATTGACGAAAAAGGTTCGTTTGAAATTGCCAAGCGCAGCAGAGGTACTCCGCGTATTGCTAATGCCTTACTACGCCGTGTACGCGATTTTGCACAGATAAAAGGCAATGGCAAAATAGATTTGGAAATTTCGCAATTTGCCTTGAAAGCATTGAATGTGGATGAACACGGACTCGATGAAATGGACAATACCATTTTGCAAGCCATCATTGAAAAATTTGCAGGAGGTCCTGTTGGTATTACTACTATTGCTACTGCTGTTGGTGAAGAATCCGGTACGTTGGAAGAAGTATATGAACCGTTTTTAATTCAGGAAGGCTACCTGAAACGTACACCTCGCGGCAGAGAAGCTACGGCAAAAGCGTATCATCATATTGGGAAAGTACCGCCTTCTCACACCGGAACTTTATTTTAACATGAGAAATCTACTGTTATATATATCAATTGGGTTAGCATGTTCCTGTACTGTAAAAACACCAACTTCAAGTGAAGTGTCGGCTACAAATTCGACAATTCAAGATAGTATTTTGACAAATAACCAGACAGAAATTAAATCTAAAGCCGATACAGAAATGCCGACAGTTAGGGTTACTGGTATGGAACCATTCTGGAATTTCAACATAAAGCAAGACACGTTTCTATTTACTTTTTTGACAGAAAAAGCAGACTCAGCCTATTTTACGCTCGATAGTTTTACGCAGTCAGAAAATCATATTGCTTACTATCTAAAAGATGTACAAGCTGTGCCTGCAGTATTAAAGCTAATGAAAACAGGAAAATGCTCGGATGGGATGAGTGATAAAATTTATCTTTATGAAGCCTCATTTTATTATAAACGCATGACCTTAAATGGTTGTGCAGAAAATCAATAACCATGTACGATGATTTAGTGTTGATACAAACTTATTTTCAAGTGATAGACGCACAGCTGGCAAAATCCAAACTGGATGCATATGATGTATTTTGTTTTTTGAAAGATGAAAATTTAGTACAAAATGACTGGTTGCGCACTATTGCTTACGGAGGTGTAAAATTGTATGTGAGAGCTGAAGATAAAGCTAGAGCTGAAGAAATTCTGAATGATGTGCAAGCAGATTAGTTTTTTTAATCTAAAGCAGTATCCTGTCAGCAACTTCTGTAATTTAGTTGATGCTAAAAAATGAATCGATGAAAACAACTTATTCCATTTTAGTTTGTTGCTTGTTGCTCTTCTCGTGTAATGCCCACAGTCAGGATACCGTGCAGCGTGGCAAGTTATATAACGCTCGTACTTTAGAAGTTAATCCCAAGTTGTCGTATGCTTTGTATATTCCTCAAAAAGAAAATTACAGTAAACGTATCGCATACTTTTTTTTCGATCCTTCCGGAGATGGAAGTTATCCCTTGAAAATATATCAATCAATTGCAGACAGTCTGGGTGTAGTCTTGATTGGTAACAACGCCTCCAAAAATGGAATGAGCTTTAATGCCATAGCAGAAAATTTTGCAGCAATCTCAACTGAAGTACTCCGCAAACTGGAAATCAATAAAGACAATATGTGTTTATGGGGATTTTCCGGTGGCGCTAAAGCGGCCATGTACTGTGCTGATAATTTTGACTATCACTATGCCATCTATGGCGGTGCTGTTTATCCCGAAATGCAGCATCAATTGGATTTATTAGGTATAAATGGGAAAAAAGATATGAATTACACCGAATTACTCGCCTATGATATTTCACAACAAAACAATACCAATCATTTGCAAATAGAATGGGAGGGCAAACATAGCTGGCCGGACAGCCTCACCGCAACAGATGCTTTTAAATGGTTTTTATTCCGCAAGATGCAAAAAAATGAAATCAAATGGGATGCAAAGTTGATTCAAAAAACCAATATTGCATTTGTCAAAAATGTCAACCAACTTTATAAAACAAAACAATACTATAAAACCTATATCAATGGCAAAAAAACGATTATTATGCTAGATAAGCTCAGCAATGTGCAGCCTGTAAAAAACATTATAGGCACAGTAGTGAAAAGTCAGTCCTTTTTAAATGAGATGAAACAACTGGAGAATCAGTATCAGAAAGAAACCAAACTAAAAAATCAATACATTGCAAACTTGCAAACTCAAGATTCTCTTTATTGGAAAACAGAAACCAATAAGCTCTATGCACTGGCTAATACCGATAAATATGGAATTTACGAACGCTTATTAGGTTTTTTGTCATTGGCGGCCTATTCAGTTTCTACTGAAAGTTTCAGGCAAAACAAGCTAGATAATCTACCCAATATCCTGGCTTTATATCGTTATGCAGACCCACAAAATGCGGAGTATGCATTTTTATCAGCAAAATATTATTTACTGAAAAACGATATAATACAAGCTAAAGCCTATAAGCAAGTCGCACTCAATTTAGGCATGGACACTTCGCGTTTTACACAAGATGAGCTATTGAGTAAGCTGCCTTAGGTGATTAATCATGAAAATGAACTTCCGGAGTTTTACAAGCTCTTTAAGTATCAACTTTGGACTAGCATTTTACCTGCTAAATCTCTTATCTATTTGGATAAGCTGAATGCCTTCTTATTTGGTGTAAGTAAATTTGAAGACAAAAAGTTATTGGATATTATTATTCACGATACTCACCCTGTTTTTTTTAAATGGGCAATCTTTCAACTGCTAAACTGGAAAGCAACTTATACGCTCAAAAAGATATTCATATACATGGAAATGCAGACAGAATACTCCCTCTACCAAATACAGGAGTAACTCATATTGTCAATAATGGTGGTCATTTTATGATTGTCACCATGCACAACAAATTGTGCAGTTATTAAATAACGAAATAAGTAATTGCTAATTCAGGTAAATTGACTAAAGAAAAAATTATCTTCCTATATTAATATTAAATTTATTTTTTGGTTCAGGTTCTGAATTATTGATGATAATCGTATTGCCACCATTGAGTTCATTTCTTTTTCTGGAATATTCACGACCATTTTCCATAAGAAATTCTTGCTCAGCCTCCGGAGTTATTTCTCCGTTTTTCACCAAGTTTAGTTTAACGAGGTATTCAGCCATTTTTATTTGGCGGGCATAAACCATTATTTCAGCAATCTGATTGCTTTCTAAAAACGTTACTTCATAATACGTAACTCTGCCATTTGGATTTGCTGAACTAATTTCTTTTGGGTCATGATAATCTTGAAACTTTAAAAATGCCAATTTCTTGCCATCTAAACTTTTTATATAGTAATTATAGATACCCGGTACGGGTTTAATCTTTTCAAAAATAAACTGGTTTACACCATCTACGGTTACCGTATCACCATTCATATCCACTTTGGGTCCTTTGTCTTTGGCTTGCACCATAGCAACACTTACAAACAAGCTTAACAGAAATATAATTTTTTTCATTCTATTATTTTAAGGAGCAAATATAAATAATTAATTGCTACGGATTAATTTTATTTTCGAATTGAACTGATAACTTAAAAAACATTGCTATAAACTATCACAGTGTCCGATAAAAATAATAAAAGAGAGCCATAATTTTGGGATTATGGCTCAATTTGTATAGTTTGTTTTTGCACAAACTACTATATGAATAAAAGTACGCATAATTTCGGTACATCCGTTTTCGGACAGCTGATT
>DAOQII010000099.1:0-7942 GCA_035339455.1 Chitinophagales bacterium | reverse complement strand
GGCAGTCAGGCTCAAGGCAAACCTGTAACTTATGAATTTGAGTTTACCAATGTCGGCAAAGAACCATTAATTATCGAGAACGTAAAAGCATCTTGTGGCTGTACAACGCCGGGCTGGACGAAAGAACCTGTTATGCCGGGCAAAAAAGGGATGGTATCAGCTCAATATAATATGGCAAGAGAAGGTAATTTCACAAAAACCATAACCGTTACGACCAAAGACGGGGAAACCATAACACTTTATATCAAAGGCAATGCCGTACCTATGAAACAGGGAGTTGATGAAGCCGAAGGAAGTATAATCGGTGGTTAATATAAATTTCAATCATTAAAATAAATAATCATCCCTCGAGTTTTCGGGGGATTTTTTTGTAATTTTGGCGAATGCCATCCCTATCCGAAAAAGGCAAAATGATGCCGGCATCACCCATTCGTAAATTAGCTCCATTTGCTGATCAAGCTAAAAAATCAGGAATTCACATTTACCATTTGAATATCGGCCAGCCGGATATTGAAACACCTTATCAATTCTGGGATGCCCTGAAAAAAATAGACCGAACTGTCTTGGAATATAGTCCGTCTAACGGCTTTGAAGAAACCCGAAATAAATATGCCGCATTTTTCAAAAAACGATACGGCACTGAAATCACCGGAGAGGAGGTAATGATTACCACCGGAGGTTCTGAGGCACTCTTGTTTACTTTATTTTCCATACTGGATATGGATGATGAAATCATCATTCCGGAGCCATTGTATGCAAATTATATCGGCTTTGCCAAAAGTGGAAATATTAAAGTTGTTCCCATTCCTACCGATTTTGAAAATCATTTCGCATTACCTTCTGTTGCATCATTTGAGGCTAAAATTACGGCTAAGACAAAAGCCATTTTAATTTGTAATCCCAATAATCCTACCGGTTATTTTTATTCCAAAAATGAACTTGAACAGCTGGAAATTCTGGCTATAAAATACAATCTTTTCCTGATTTGCGATGAAGTATATCGCGATTTTATTTATGATAAAGATTTGGAATATACCTCTATCCTCAGTTTCCCCAACCTGAAAGATCATGCCATTTTAATTGACTCCTTATCAAAACGATTTAGTGTTTGCGGAGCAAGAATGGGCATGATAGCCACCAGAAATAAAGAAGTGCTGGCAACAGCGTTAAAATTTGGTCAGCAAAGATTGAGTCCGCCTACCGTAGAACAACTGGGTGCAATGGCTTTGTTTGATGTGGAAGAAAATTATTTTGAAAAAGTAAACAAAGAATACAAAAAGCGCAGAGATACATTGGTAGAACATCTCAATAAAATTGATGGTGTAAAATGTCATACCCCGGGTGGTGCTTTTTATTGTATTGTTCAATTACCTGTCAAAGATGCTGATGATTTTTGCCGTTGGATGTTGAGTGATTTTCATTACAATCAAGAAACAGTGATGATGGCGCCTGCTAGCGGTTTTTATGCCACCGAGGGCAAGGGTAAAAATGAAGTACGCATTGCTTATGTATTACAATCTCCTGAAATAATCAAAGCTGTTAAATGCTTGGAAGAAGGCTTAAAAAAATATCTTTCCAAATAGCACTAGCAAGATATGATAACTATCAATGTATTTTGGTTTCGTCGCGACTTAAGGCTGGAAGACAACAACGCTTTGCAAGCTGCCCTACAAGCCGGTCTACCTGTTCTGCCTATTTTCATTTTTGATGTTAATATTCTGAATGATTTAGCTAAGAATGATGCCAGGGTACAGTTTATCCATCAGCAACTTGTTGAAATAGACAAAACGCTGAAAAAGGCAGGCAGTAGTTTGTTATGCAAAAAAGGTGAACCTTTGCATATCTGGAAATTACTCTTGAGCGAATATCACATAAATGCAGTTTACACTAATGAAGATTATGAGCCGTATGCAATAAGAAGAGATAAACTAATAAAAGCACTGCTGCAAGAAAACAATATCAGCTTTCAACTGTTTAAAGATCAGGTTGTTTTTGAAAAAGATGAAATTGTGAAAGATGACGGCAAGCCCTATACTATTTACACACCTTATAAAAATAAATGGCTCGCCAAATTTTCATCACAAAATTTGCAGGATGCTCAAAAGCCGGATGTCACCAAATTTTATCAGTTTTATGCAAATTTTCCTTCATTATCTGAAATCGGATTTTTTCCCAATGCAATACAAGTAAAGCCAATAAACCCCGATGCCTTGCTACACTATCAGGATAAAAGAGATTATCCGAGTATGGAAACCAGCAACACCAGTGTGCATTTGCGATTCGGCACAATCAGCATACGGCAGCTGGTCAAATCACTTCAAGAAACAGATGCAGTTTACCTATCCGAGTTGATTTGGCGTGAGTTTTTTATGCAAATTTTATTTCATTTTCCCTATGTCGTATCCGGTGCATTCAGAAAAGAATATGACCATATCTTATGGCTCAATCAGGAGAGTGATTATGAAGCATGGTGTAAGGGCAAAACAGGATATCCGCTGGTAGATGCAGGAATGAACGAACTGAATGCCACCGGATACATGCATAACCGTGTACGCATGGTAACCGCCAGTTTTTTATGCAAGCATTTACTTATCGACTGGCGTTGGGGCGAAGCCTATTTTGCAAGCAAATTATTAGACTATGATTTGTCGGCGAATAATGGCAACTGGCAATGGGCAGCAGGTACCGGCTGTGATGCCGCACCTTATTTCCGCATATTTAATCCCGGCAGCCAACAGGAAAAATTTGACAAAAATTTTGAATACATAAAAAAATGGAATCCTGATTTTCAGAAAACAAAACCTATTATTGATCATGATTTTGCCCGCAAAAGAGCATTGGCCACCTATAAGGCAGGATTAGCTATAAAACAATAATCCACATTCAATGTCGTTAAGTTAAGTATGATTTAATGTTGAATATCCTAAAATAGTTGATTTAGTTTTTTTTTAGAACCACCTCCTTTTTTTCCTCCTCCTTGATGAAGGTGGAAGAAGTAAGGCTAAATCAAGTATTTTTACAGTTGACTAACTTAATCCACAATATTTATGCAAAGATGCGTTTAATGCGTTCATAAGCTTGAGTCAATTCCATTTCATTACTACACAATGATATCCGGATAAAGCGTGCGCCATTAGAACCGAAAATAAAGCCCGGTGTAATAAATACATTTGCTTCATGTAATATTTTTTCGGTTAAATCTTCTACTTGGTGATAGCTGTCAGGAATTTTTGCCCATAAAAACAAACCCACTTGTTCTTTTGTATATTGGCATTGCAACAGATCTAAAATATGATAGGCAACTTCTCTCCTCTTCTTATAGACTGTATTACGTTCTTCATGCCATGTTGCAGAATTTTGAAGTGCTACCACTGCTGCTTCCTGCACCGGAAGATACATACCGCTGTCAACATTACTTTTTACCTTCAAAATTGTTTGCAGATAATCGGCACGACCACACACCATCCCGATACGGGCTCCTGCCAAATTATGTGATTTGCTCAAGGAATTCAATTCAACACATACCTCCATGGCTTCCGGAGTTTGCAAAAACGAAACCGGATGTTCATCATTCAATACTAAACTGTATGGATTATCATTACAAATCAAAACCCTGTGCTCTTTGGCAATCTTTATGAGTTTTATAAAATCGGCAGGGTTGCCTTTTGAACCCGTGGGCATATTGGGATAATTAATCCAGATAAGTTTAATATCTTTCCATACTTCCTCCGGTATGGCATGAAAATCAGGCAGCCAGTTATTATTTTCATCCAAATCATAATAAACAGGAATAGCACCAGCCAGATAAGTAGCCGAAGTATAGGTTGGATATCCGGGATTGGGCACCAGCACTTTATCCCCCGGATTTAAAAATGCCTGTGATATAAACGAAATACCTTCCTTAGAACCTAAGAGCGGCAATATTTCAGTTTCGGGATGGAGTTCCACCTCGTAGGTTGATTTATACCAATTGCTCATTGCTTTACGCAGTGCCGGAATTCCAACATAACTTTGATAACCGTGGTTTTTTATGTTACTTGCTGAAGCGGATAAAGCTTGTAAGGTTTCTTTTGATGGAGGCAAATCAGGATTGCCAATGCCTAGGTTAATAATATCTTTTCCTTCCGCACGCATTTGTGCAATTTGTTTCAGTTTGGTACTGAAATAATATTCATTAATATGCGTAAGTTTTTCTGCTGCCGGAATAATCATAAACCAGAATTAAAGTTGAAAGAAAAATTGTTTTTTACAAAACTACTATAAACTTCATAGTTATCTTATGTACTAAGATTAGGTTTTCATTAATCAAACAAGCTGAAACATATTTTCACATGAACTAAATTAGGAGATTTATGTTGGCTATTTTTGTATCTTCAACCTTTAATCATTTAAAAATAATACTATGTCGATTCAACTGGCTGATATTTCTACGGTAGCTCCAAAAAAACTGGAAAAAAACGAAATTAAAAAAGAAACAAAAAAAATACTGGAAGAAATAGCAGATTTGCAAGATATGCTTATTGCTTCAAAGAAGCGAAGTTTGCTGGTTATTTTACAAGGTATGGATGCCAGCGGAAAAGACGGCGCTGTTAAAAACATTTTTGGCGGATTAAATCCGTTGGGTATAAAAGTGCAGACATTTAAAAAACCGACTGAAGAAGAATTTGCCCACGATTTTTTATGGCGTATTCATAAAGTTGTTCCCCAAAAAGGTGATATTACTATATTTAACCGTTCTCAATATGAAGATGTACTGATACAACGTGTGCATAAATGGATAGATGAGGAAACGGTAAAACAACGATTTGATGCGATTAATAATTTTGAACAACTTCTTGAAAATAATGGTACTACTATCATCAAATGCTACATGCATATCTCGTTAGAAGCCCAATTAGAACGACTCGAAGAACGTAAAACCAATCCTAAAAAAATGTGGAAACACAATGCACAAGACTGGGAAGAAAGAAAACTTTGGAAGGAGTACATGCAGGCTTATGAAGATGTATTTACGAACTGTTCCAAAGCAGCAAAATGGAATATCGTTGCCGTAGACCAAAACTGGTACAAAGAATATCAGATTGCCGTATTGGTGCGTGATGCCTTAGTTGCTATGAAACTAAGTTATCCGGAACTTAAAGAAGAATAGTATTTTTTATAAAATACACTTACTTAAAATTTCGCTTTATCTTATCAAAAATTTCTTCAAAAATCTGTTGATTGCAGCCCAATATCTGCTTGCCATAAAGCCAGTTTGTACCACCTTCAAAGTCTGTAATTTTGCCTCCGGCTTCTTGCAAAATCAATGCACCTGCTGCCACATCCCAGGGGGATAAAGAATACTCAAAAAAAGCATCAAATTTGCCGCAAGCTGTATAGCACAAGTCAATAGCTGCACTACCCAATCGCCTGATGCCGCGAGTATCTGTCATCAATTCTTTAAATAAACTGATATAATTTTCGAGCATAGCATAATCATAGTAAGGGAATCCGGTAGCCACTAAACTGTCTTTTAAATGTTGAGTTGAAGAAACACTTATCAATTGACCGTTTAAAAATGCCCCTTCATTTTTTATGGCCGTAAAACACTCATCACGATTCAGCTCATACACGATGCCTAATTGAATTTCATCCCGGTAAGCCAATGCCACAGAGATAGCAAAAACCGGAATTTTATAGATAAAATTGGTCGTTCCGTCTAAGGGATCTATTATCCATTGCCAATCGTTTTTAGTTTGTTCTATTGTATTTTCTTCGGTTAAAAATCCGGCTTCAGGCAGTATCATTTTTAAACCACCCACTAAAATCAATTCAGCATTTTTATCAACATAAGTAACCAAACTATTCAGGCTTTTTATTTCAACAACACCGCGATGAGATTTTTGTATTTCTGATTGAATAAAACTGGCTGCTTCTTTTACTACAGGCAAAGC
Source organism: Chitinophagales bacterium (assembly GCA_035339455.1). Taxonomy (GTDB): domain Bacteria; phylum Bacteroidota; class Bacteroidia; order Chitinophagales; family JADIYW01; genus JADJSS01. The sequence goes on along the minus strand of DAOQII010000099.1, from coordinate 2,009 downwards.
ATCTGCTAAAATTTGTGGCAATGTTTTCATGACGATTTTCCTTTTAATACAATGACAAATTCGCCTTTGGGTTCTTTATTGGTAAAATGATTGAGTACCGTCAGTATGCTGCCTCTTACTGTTTCTTCAAATTTTTTAGTTAACTCTCTGCTTACGGCCATCTCACGGTCTTCCCCGCAAAATTCTTTAGCTTCATTTAAAAATTTTATTACCCTGTACGGAGATTCATAAAATACGATGCTTCTGGTTTCTTCTTTCAGTGCCAGCCATCTTGTTTGTCTGCCTTTTTGATGGGGTAAAAATCCTTCGAAAACAAATTTATCGCAAGGAAACCCTGAATTTATCAAGGCCGGAACAAAGGCAGTTGCCCCCGGCAAACATTCTACTGCAATGTTGTTTTTTATGCATTCGCGCACTAATAAAAAGCCGGGATCGGAAATACCGGGCGTACCCGCATCAGAAACTAAAGCCATTTGCATTTCTGTTTGCAATTTGGCTATCAAACCCGATAAAACTTTATGTTCATTGTCTTTATGGTAGGATTGTACAGGAGTTTCTATAGCAAAATGCTGACATAAAAATTTGGTATTGCGTGTATCTTCCGCTAAAATCAAATCTACACTTTGCAGAATGTTAATCGCCCTGAGCGTCATATCCTGCAAATTGCCAATGGGCGTAGGAACTATGTATAACTTAGACAAAATGAACTTTTAAAAGTCAAAAAATTATTCGGCAGTAGTATCTCGCTGCATCAAGCCGTGAATATTGCCATCCAAATCCTGAAAATAAATTAAATAACCTACTGTCGGAATGATCATTTTAGGTGTAACGGTTTTTCCTCCTGCGGCTTCAATTTTCTTTACCGTTACATTCAGGTTTTCCACTTGAATTGTGGTGGCCAGCGGTTGTCTTGGGTCTTTCTTTTTTATAATTCCACCGTTAATTCCGGCTTCGTCGTCAGCTCCTGTTTTTATCAGCCAGTATTCGCCTTCTCTGAATGGGGTGATTTCCCAATCAAAAACTTCTTTAAAAAAACTAATGCTTCTTTCCGGATGCTCTGATGGAATTTCGAAATGTACAACTCGGTTACTCATTTTTATAAGATATTGTTTTAATTAATAATTCATCGAGGTAAGTTACTAAGTGAAAGGGTTTATAACTTCTCCAGTTTATATCCGCATAGCGTTCGCTGATATGCACAAAACGATCTATTTTTGCCATTCGCATTTCTTCCATCACGTGCGTCCTGAAATTTACGGCTATTATCCATCCGCCCTCATTTTCAATATCTGCATACCATTCGTCATAGTAATCATTGCTGTTCGCAAAAAACTCCAGTACATTTTCGCCTATCAGAACGAATTTTGTAATACCATTAGCAATCATATCATCAATAATATCTCTTTTTAAAAACAAGATATCATTATTGACACAATCATTCCACTCGCCTATAAATTCAATAATTGCTGAACCTTTTTTATAGTCGCAATACAAAATTTTCAGATAAAGTGTATTGCTGCCGAAAAAATCCCATTGCGGATGGATATAATAATTATATATGGTGTCTGAGAACTCGAACTCGCTGTATTCTTTGCCATAAAAAGGTGATAACTCATCCTCTTCTGCCGAATAAAAATCGCGCCATTTCCAATGTGGTTCAATCGTATGCATTAATCAATATACTAGAGCAAGATAAACTAAAAATAAAAAATGAACAATGGTTTTAATACTTATTTAGATAAAAAAGCCTTGAAACTATCAGTTGACAATAAATACTCTTAATTTTGCACAGCATCAGACAGATTAATCCCATTAAAGTTACAGACTACAAAATAAAATTTATGACCATATTCAGTAAAATAATTGCAGGCGAAATTCCTTCATATAAAATTGCGGAAGACAAACAATTTTATGCCTTTCTGGACATCCGACCACTCAACTACGGTCATACTTTAGTAGTACCTAAACGCGAAGTGGATTATATTTTTGATATGGACGATAAGGAATTG
>DAOQII010000098.1:0-8000 GCA_035339455.1 Chitinophagales bacterium | reverse complement strand
ACTCAGGCGTTTTTGTGCCAACTCGAACGAGATGCGTGTGCGCGTTGAATTTTCAAAAAATAAATTAGCTATAGTGATATCGCGTAAAGTGGGTACCTTTTTTATTGGTCGGTTGATGATGTCTTTAAACTCAACGGCAGTGGTCAATATCAACTCCAAATCTTCTTTGGTAAGATGTTCTATGCCGATTAAATGTTTTGAGCTTAACTGACTCATGGTTTTATTCGTTTATAAATATCACTTTATTATCTGCATTAGCACTGTCCCATATTACTTCTACGTTGATGTGCTCGATAGTGTCCACCGTTTTGCCGATAAAATCTGCCTGTATGGGCAATTCACGGTTAAATCTGCGGTCTATCAGCACCATGAGTTCTACTTTTTCCGGTCTGCCAAATGTTAGCATCGCATCCATTGCAGCACGTATCGTTCTGCCGGTATAAAGCACATCGTCCAATAGTAAGACAGTCTTTCCTTCTAACAAAAAATCAATCTCGGTTACTTTGGCGTTGAGGTTTTTACCTCGTCTGAAATCATCACGGTGAAAGGTAGTGTCTATTTTCCCGAATGGAATTTTGAGTTTGCTTAATTGTTCAATATTATGATGGATTTTTTCAGCGAAAAGTGTTCCCCGTGGTTGCACGCCGATGATAACGGTATTCCTTAAATCAAGCGATTCGATTATCTGACGGCTTAATCGCTCAATAATTAATTGAATTTGCCGGTGTTGTAGCAAAATTTCGCTCGACATATTTACAAAGGTAGTGAATTATTAGAAATTGACAACCTCGTAGGTTGGCGAAGCCAACCTACGAGGTCGATATATTGATTTTCATTTAAAAAACTACTGAAAATCAAGGATTTGTATTTTAACCTACGAGGTGGCAAAATTCAACCTACGAGGTGATTCGGTGAAAATATTTTGAAAACTGCATCATCGCTCCGATATTGCTCACTTTTATTTGTCCACCCATAAATGCCATGGTAGGGTCTAGTTTCCCCAATTCAATATCGGCATAAACCGTGTCGCTTGCTGTAACCACACAATCAGGTGTGCCTTCAAAATCATCACTTACCACAGCATTTCCGTTTTCTATTTTTACAGTGAATTGTCCGCCGTTTTCACCACTGATATCAAAATGAAAAACAGTAGAATATGCTGCCGCTTTATCATGTTTGATGCGCAATGGAATGGAATGTATGATTTCTTTAGCCGTCAGCGGATGCCCCCAAGATTTTTCTTTGTTTTCAGTCGGTGTATTTGTTAATTCATTGGTTTCATTATATACCTTTTTGTAGCGCACATCATCAATAATAATCTTCGATAAAATTTCGCGCATAATTTGTGTGGTGCCACCTACGATAGTGCCCACTCGTGCATCGCGGTAAGCCCTTGCTATCGCGAAATCTTCCATGTAGCCATAGCCACCGAACATCTGCAAACATTTGTCAACGATTTTGTTGCCGAGCTCCGTCATATACAATTTTACCATCGTACATTCTTTCACGGGAACTTCACCATTTTGCAATAACCAACAAGCGTGGTAAGTCATTTGTTTCCCGGCCTCTAATTCCGTGTAGAGTTGTACCATATCATGGCGCAGCACCTGGAATTTCTTAATCTGACGACCAAATGCTTCCCGTTCATTCATGTAATTCAAAGTGGCATCCAAACAAACTTCGCCACCACCGATGCCTAAAATTCCGGCTACGAGTCGTTCCACCTGAAAGCTTTCCATGATATAAAAAAAGCCCATTCCTTCCTTACCTACGAGGTTGTTAACCGGCACTTTGACATTATCGAAAGCCAGTTCTCCGGTATCAGAAGAATGCCAGCCTATTTTTTCGAGTTGTGTGGACGTAAAACCCGGTGTGCCTCGTTCTACAACAATTAAACTAATGCCATTGATGCCGGCATTGTTATCAGTTTTGCAAGCCACCACCACAAAATCGCAAAAATGCCCGTTGGTGATAAATGTTTTAGAGCCATTGATGATATAGTAGTCGCCATCTTTAATGGCAGTAGTGCGCATGGCTTGCACGTCAGATCCGCCGAAAGGTTCGGTAATAGCGATAGCACCAACCATTTTGCCTTCGATAGAAGGACGCAGAAATCGCTCTTTAAGTTCTTTGCTGCCGGCTTCTGCCAAATGATTGGTAGCCATGTATTGATGCACCGAAACAGCAGCACAAACGCCCGCATACGTGCTTTTTGCCATCTCTTCAAGATAGGCGCAGGTATAGAAAATATCGGCATCAGAGCCGCCGAATTTTTCACTGTGGTTGATGCCGAGAAACCCTTGTTCGCCTAATTTTAAAAATAAATCGCGTGGTATTTTTTTGTCTTTTTCCCATTGATTGGCATTTGGCACTATTTCTTTCTCCACAAATTTGCGAACACTGTCCCTGAATAATTCGTGTTCTTCGGTAAAATAAAGTGATTTCATTTAATTTGAATTGAGTTCTAAGCTACAAAAAAATAAGAGCATAAATAACAATTTTATGATTATATTACATCATTTTGAAATGCAACAGGAAATTGGCGAAAAAAGATGGGAAACAGTCTTGATTGTTATGGTAATACTGTTTCTTTTGACAGTTCGACTATTACTTATATTTTCATACTCAGTAGATTTAGATGGTATGGAATCGGCGTTTGTGATATATGTGCAACGTCTGACGGACAATCAGCCATTATATGGAAACCCTACGGATTATCCATACTTTGTATGTCTTTTTTTGCCAACATATATTTATGTATTAAAATTTTTGGTTGAGATTTTTGGTGCAGGTTCTAAGACAGATCCGCATGTTATTTTTATTATTGGCAGAGCTTTTTCTTTTTCGGTTTTTCTATTACAAGTATGCCTGTCTTTTTTTTATTGTAAAAAGAGATTCTTAATTTCAAACAGGAATTTACTTTTTGGTGTCATGTTGTACTTGTTGCTGATTTCCGGGCACATGTACGTTATGCGACCAGATGCCCTTAAAGTATTGTTTTTTAACACTGCAATACTTTTTTTAGTTGAATATACTTTCTTTACTAAAAAGAATTGGATATTACTCAGCGCTGTTTTTTTCTTTCTGCTAAGTACTGTTGTTAAACAAGACATGCTTATTTATAGTTCACTGATACTCCTAGCAACATTTCTATTTCGGAAAGATTATAAATACTTTCTTTCATGGATGTGCTACATGCTGTTACTGGTTGTTTGGTTGTCATGTTATAGATTGTATTTCGGTGCTTATTTTTTTGATCATGTGGTATTATTTAATTTTCAAAAGCTGACAAAAGTTTACTCTTCATTTAATTTATTTGTAGTACTATTGAGTTTATCACGCCTGATGCCAATATTCTTATTTTTATTTTTCTATAAAACTGAAAAAAGAAGTATAAGCGTTTTGCTCAAAATATGGACAGCTGTCTTTTTAGTTGTTTCACATTTTTTTATGTTACGAGCCGGCTCTTATTTAAACTATGGATACGAAACTGTTTTTCTACTGGTTTTTGCATTGTTGGTTTTATATAGCAATGAAAGAAAAAAATTGTATCTGATAAACTATAAATTATTCACATGTTTTTTTTTATTGTATTTATTTGCAACAAATTATATAATACACAGCTATAATTATAGTTTCAAAGAACAAGAGATTTTAAAAACCAGCTACATGCAAAAAGTAAAAGAAGTACAGCAAATACATGAAATGATACAAGACAAACCCATTTTTGTAACGGATTTGCGCAATGTTTTTTTTTATCATCATTGCAATCTTATATACGGGTATGACTATAATATCACTCGTTTTATGGAAGTGTATTTGCCCTTAAAAGTTTATAAATTATTACCGAAAGGAGTGTATTCTTACCCTGTTTTTTTTAATCCTTCAACCTATAACAAGAAGTTTCTGGATGGATCTGTTCCGTATATAGCAAGTCCAATTGACAGAGATTTTTTTATTAAGAAATATTATTCCTTATATCAGCCGGCAGATACGATAGGTTCGGTAATTTTATATAAATATAAGAATTGATACTTGTTGTGCTAAGTAACTTTTCAATAGCGTTTTTATAAACTACAGTTCTTAATAACTTACCCTGCTTTCATGCTTAATGTAAACGGTTTTTAGTATTTTTGTAAAGTAAAGCTATGCAAAAGAGTTATAATAGAAGTGAGGTTTTGCAACACAATACTTTAGATGACTGTTGGGTGATTATTAACAATAAGGTTTATGATTTATCTGATTTTATAAAAAAACATCCTGGAGGAAAAGAGATAATTGAAACTAGAGCAGGAGAGGATGCTACAAGTTTTTTTTATCTAAAACATGTTTCGAATAAAGGTATATTAAGGCAATTAGAAACATATTGTATAGGAGAAATATGTGCATCTGAAAAGATTGATCTTGAAGCTTTGAAAGAACCCTTCTTGAATGAGCTGCTAGAGTCAGTGATGAAACAAAATTTATATACGGTTTCAAAAAAAGAACTTCGCAGTTTTAATCTAATAAGATTCTTTAATTTACTCGTTTTCTTTGTATGTTATGCACTTGTTTTTTATACGCAATTAGCCATAATTTATAAAAGCCTGCTTATCATATTGCAGGCAATGGTAGGTGCATCTTTGTTTGGTTTTTTGGCACATGAAGCAACTCATCGCAATTATCCTAAAACTCGACTTTCCAAAATAGTATTGAGCATTTATTGGCCTTTGTGCTGGCCGTTTATTTCGGAAAAGGCACTGCGTTATGAGCACAACAGTCATCATATAAAGATTGGAGATACAGCATATGATTTTGAAGTCGCAGGTTTTTCAAAATTCATTCGATATTCAAATAATATTACACCAAATTTTCTGCACAGATATCAGCATAAATTAGCTATGTTTTTTTACCCTTTTTATGCAAATATAATTACTACATATGGAGGCATTAGTTCTGATTTCTGGAATATCCATAACCGCAAAGTAGCCTGGTTGCATAATTTATCCATCTTGTTTTCTTTATTTTATTTCATATTACTTCCGGCTTTTTGTACTACTATCAGTTGGTATTTCCTGGTCATTTTTTATTTGTGCTATCAGTGTATATTGTTCAGTTTAGTTTATGTAAGCGCCGCCATCAATCATTTTATTCCCGAAACAGTTAAACCACTTCCGGAAGCGTATAAAAACTACCCGGGTTATTATGTCTGTCATAATACCAGTAATTTTTGTGCAGATTCTAATTATTGGTTCTGGCAAAGCGGAGGTTTTAACATTCAGATCGAACATCATTTATTGCCTTTTATTCCGGTTGAGAATTTGCATAAATTAAAGAAAATTGTAAAAGAACTCTGCCATAAATATCAATACCCTTATTACGAGTTTGACAGTTTCGGACAAATGTGGAAAGAACACTATTCCTTCTTGAAAATGCTCTCAAAATATGATGAAACATTATGGCAAACAGATGAAATGAATAAACGAAATTATGAGGCTAAGTAGTATATAAATTAATAAACTATTTGTTTGTATATGATTTTTTTTCATTCCGGTAGTATTCCTCAAAAGATGAAGGAACTTGTACATTAAATCCTAACTTATTTTTTGCGTAATCGGATAATTTATCTTTAACCGCTTGTGGTAAAATTCTGGGAATGTCAATACGTTGTTTCAAGTAGGGGCGATTGACACCAATGCCCAGCGAATTGCGCCATTTAACTGTATGATTTTGCCCGCCGGCATGCCACAATCTTAAATTAAAATACAACACCGTACCTTTCGGAGCAACCAAGCGGATAGCTTCTTTATAAAATCTCTCATCTTCCGGTTTTTCTAAGTTTTTATGAGAACCTTTTAGCAAATAAGTTGCACCGTTACTTTCATTAAAATCATCTAATAAAATAAGACTGCCTACACCATCAATAAAATCGCCCGTGAAAATAGTTCGTTCAAGATGAATTCTCGATGCAAAATTTGTTTGCTTTGGTGCAATACAAGATGAAGTATAAACCCAAACAATACAATTATCTCCTAAGAGCCAGTTAAACGGTTTGAAAAATGACTCATGATCGAGTATAGTTGTAAATGGTGCGCCGTAAACCGGGCAACACAATAACATACCATAATCTTTATGTTTGCGGTGATGATACGTGTCTGCCTCATGGTTTACACAACCTAAAATAACGGAGTTTATATCGTCTAATAATTCTTCCGGGAAAATATTATTCACCAAAACAAATCCATCTTCTTCAAATTTTGATGTGAAAGTTTGCTGGTCAATAGTTGTAATATCATATACTGTTGGAGTCATTTCAAAAGTTTTACAAAGAGTGTTAAGTAGCTTTTCTCTATATACATATTTTTAGATTCAATATCCTTGACACTGAGGTATAATTTGCGTAAGTTATAATAAGGCACAGCCGGATAATTATGATGTTCGTGGTGATAGCCGATACAGTAGGGATTAAAAATCAGATTTTCTATCCAGTTGGTATGCATACTTCTTGTTTTGAATTTTGCATCAGGAATATTAAAGTGCTCTGTGGCTAAGCGTAATCTGTTTAAAAATTGAAATATAGTAATATAGGGAAGTATCCAGAAAACAATAACAAATTGTAGAATATTCATTTTAAATAACAAGAAAATCAGTAATGCACTTAATACTGTAAATAGGAGTTTGGATTTTAAGCTTTTATTTAAAAATGTTTTAGCAAAAATGATACTGTAATTGATACCCAAAAGATCCCCCAAAAATAATACGACAAGTTGTTTTTTTGTTTTTGGGAAATGAAAAGATTTATATTGTAAAATGGAAAGTTCCGGATCTTGTTGTGTATGCAAATGTTTATGATGCATCAGATGTACTTTGCGCATCTTATCAAAATCAATAAATAATGGAATCGATAAAAAGAGCTTGCCTACTGTGTCATTAAATTTTTTTTTCCTGGAAATATTATAATGCAGTGCCTCGTGGAGCAAACTGAATAATGCATACTGCCGGGTACCGATTACACATACTGTAATGACACAAAAGAAAATAGTATAATGGGTATAAAATGCAATTCCAATCGAAAGAAAAATGACAAGATATTCTATGGCTATGGAAATCAAAAACCGATATGTATGGATGGTGCTTAAATCCTTAAGATTAGAATGAACATATCCTGCGCTCATAAATAGAAAGATAACATTAATTTGTGATGTAAATTTATAATTTTATTCCAATGGAAACAAGGATTAATTACTCTCACTACGAATCAGAAATTTTAAATTTAAAAGTCGGCAGATGTGTTACAGAACAACTGGATATTAACAGTTTTAATAAGCAGCTGACAGAGGAAGCGTATGATTTAATTCGATTAACGGTTGCTTCTGATGATGAATTTATCATAGATAAATTATATTCAGCAGGTATTCCTTATTTTTTTGCTGCCGGTATTACACGTTACAAAACAGCCATAGAGCGTATTCCTGTTGCACCTTATATCAACGAAGGAATTGAGTTTGTTGAATTTGACGGCACACAAACACAACTGCTTTATGATATGATAAAAGCAACTTTAGGCAATTATCCGATAGGTTATTTCAGGACACCTATTTTAAAAGAAATAATAAGTAAAGAGATGGAGATTGAGGTACTTTATGAGTTTTATAAATTCAATAATCTAAAAACAAACAACATAAACAACTCGATGATGTTTATTAAACATCAAGAAAATTTTGTGGGTTATTTTGCTTTAAATATTTTGCCAGATAGATTAGAATCACATATCGGCGGTATTAGAGAGCCCTTTCGAACAAATGGTTATTTTGTGGATATGCAGGAATTTATTAAACGATATTGCATCCAAAATCAATTGACTTATTTTTGTTTCGGAGCCAGAAATGAAAACAGCAGAGCACAGCATATTTTTCAGAAATACGGCTATCAGCGAGAAAGCATGGAGTACGTTTTTCATTTGCCTCTTTTTCTCAGTACGAAAAAATAAGACTGAATATTAATCAAATGACTCGACTATT
>DAOQII010000097.1:0-8051 GCA_035339455.1 Chitinophagales bacterium | reverse complement strand
AAAAACTGGCGGCATTGCACAAAAATATTGTAGTGAAAGTGCCCATGATAAAAGATGGCATAAAAGCAATCCGGTATTTTTCAGATAATGGCATAAAAACTAATTGTACCTTGGTATTTAGTCCGGGGCAGGCCTTGTTGGCAGCAAAAGCCGGAGCTACCTATTTAAGCCCGTTTATTGGCAGAATTGATGATATGAATGTAGATGGTATGGAATTGATTTATCAGATTCGCCGTATTTATGATAATTATAATTTTGAAACACAAATTCTGGCAGCTTCCATTCGAAATGCATTGCATATAGTGAAATGTGCGGAAATTGGCGCAGATGTGGTTACTTGCCCGCTTAGCTCCATTTTAGGGTTGTTCAATCATCCACTTACAGAGAAGGGTTTAGCCCAGTTTCTGGCTGACCATGCTAAAGCAAATGCTAAATAAAAAATGAAAAAGTTCGTTTACCTTTTCCTTTCATTCCTGTTTTTTGCTTGTAACAGCAATCAACAGGACATACAAAAAGCATATCAAAACGGCTACAATGATGGCTATACTGCGGCATCATCTCATCATGAACAATCAACTTCGCCTGTCTTCAGTCAACAGCCCCAGTCAAATGTTGTAGATAATCCATCTGAAACAAATGAAAATGCTGCAGGAGTACTAACGATTCCCCAAAAAGTATACACTACCCTAAATTATATCAAGCAATACCACTCAGCTCCTGATGGTTATGTTGGAGGACGTAAATTTGGTAATTATGAAAATCTCTTACCTAAAAAAGATGCAGCAGGCAATACTATTTCTTACCAGGAATGGGACGTTAACCCGAAAATAGAAGGACAAAACAGAGGTGCGCAGCGATTAGTTACCGGCAGCGACGGCAGGGCATGGTACACTGCAAATCATTATAAATCATTTACTGAAGTAAAATGACCAGATTAGAAACACACTATATTACGGCTGGAAATACTTATTTAGGTATTATAGACGGAAATACCAGTACCACTTTAGATGATTTTTACAAAGAGATAAAAACAGCCTTGCAATTTCCGAATTATTTTGGAAATAATCTGGATGCGTTGGATGAATGTCTGAATGATTTAAGTGGCATTGAAGAAGAAAATATCGTATTGCTGATTATTAATTATGCCGGTTTTTTATCTGAAGAAGCATCTAAAAAACAAATAGTAGCAGATATTATAGCAAATGCCGAGGCAGAAAATAAGTATTTCAGTGTATATTATATTTATTGAAATAATATATAAATTTACTACAATTTAATAAATTCTACCAGACGCTGAAAATCGTCTTTTCTTTCACGAGCTACGGGTACGGTTATATTGTTTTGAAGTAACACACTGCCACCGTCTGATTTCAGATATTGTTTTATGAAAGTCGTATTGACAAGAAATGAGCGGTGAATCCGGAAAAAATTTTTGTTGTTTGAAAGCATATTTTCAAATTCTTTCAGTTTTTTGCAAATAATAAGTTTATTGCCGTCTTTAAGGTTTACATACGTATATGCACCCTCAGCCTCTAAAAAAATGATGTCTTCAATATTGACAAAAATGAGTCCATCAGTTACTGGCAAAGCCATTTTGGTGAGCACGTCTTCACTTAGATTTTCCTTTAAGGTATGCCTCCTTTGTGCTTGTTGGCCTGCCGAAGAAAGACATAGCTTTTCAGCTTTTTGTACTGCATTGACAAGTTGTGTAATTTGAACAGGTTTTAGTAAATAATCGATAGCAGAAACTTCAAACGCCTTTAGAGCAAATTCATCGTGTCCGGTGCAATAAATGAGTTCAAAATTTGCTTTATCTACAAAATCAAGCAATTGAAATCCATTATAGCCCGGCATATCAATATCAGAAAATACAAGATGAGGCTGAAATTGCTGAATAGCTTTCACACCCGCAGGCACGTCGGCAACCTCTGCCACCAGCTCCACCTGAGGACAGTTTTCTTTGAGTAAAGTAGTCAGCATTCTTCTGGCTTTCGCTTCATCGTCGATAATTATGGTTCTTAACATGATATAGCTGCTTCCTTGGAATGCTAATATATTTCAATTTTTTTGTATTTTATCAGTTATGCGTGAATAAAACAACGAAGTTGAAAAATTGACAATACAGATAATATGCTAAGTTAGGAAAAAGAAAAATGGGGTAAAATTTTGTTTAGGAATACGGAATGCAAAGCGTTACCGAGGTGCCTGCAGCAGTACCCAAGCTATCGGTAAGATCTTCATAGCTTACAGCAATATTTTTAGTTTTTCCCATATTTAAAAGTTGTAATCTTTTTTCTGTGGCAGAAGCTGCAAAGGACTGATGCAACTTATGGCGTTGTTTATTTATTTCTTCAGAAGCTTTTCGCCCAATTCCATTATCGGCAATACGGCAAATTAATATGTCATCATTGGCATTTATCTCAAAACTTATTTCTAACTTTTTTTCACCTTTCTTGTGAAGCAGTCCATGTTTTATACTGTTTTCAATAAAGGGTTGTATGAGCATGGGTGGAATGTAAAGTTCTTCGGCATTTTCAGGAATCTCAATAGTGTATGAAAAATCAGTTTCAAAGCGCATACTTTCTAAGTTCAGATAAGTAGTCAGTATTTCTATTTCTTCATCCATGTCTATCACTTGCTTGCCTGAAACTTCAAGAATTTTGCGGGTTAAACGAGCAAAGTTTCCCATTTGTATATTTGCTTGATGTTTGTCGCCCAAGGTGTATAATTCTTGTATTGAGTTAAGTACATTGAAAATAAAGTGCGGGTTCATTTGCGACTTTAATGCCGTCAGTTCACTTTGCACCTGTTCTAGTTTTAGTTGGTTGAGTGCTACCTCTTTCTTTTCTGTTTCGTATCTGAGTTGTAATGTATTGAACGATTTGATGCGTTCGGCATTCAAAAATGCTTCTTTCTTTTCCAGATATGATTTTGAGGTATTATAAGCTAATTCAAACAATTGTTGTATTTCATAAATAATCATTTTTTGTTTGAGTAATAATGCTTCTTTTTCCATGTCCATTGTTTCCTGTGCAGAGCTTATGCCAAGTGCGATATATTCCAATGCCTTGTCCGTATCCTTTAGTCGTGTGTAGCAATCTGCAAACTTCAAATAATTGCCCGTTTGTATAATTTTATAGTTTTCTTTCAGACAGATTTTTTCTGATTTTGTTAAATGTATAATAGCTTCTTCGGGTTTGTTTAATAAGATGAGATGCCCTGCCAAATTGGTATGACTGATAGCAACTCCATATAAATTATTCAGCTGATGGGCAATTTCCAATGCTTTCTTCGAATAAATAATCCCATTTTCTGGATCTTTTAATAAACAATAAGCCACATCAATATTGATATACATTTGTGCATGAATGATGTCTAAGGGTACTTGCTCCAGTTCAAGTTCAATCTCTTTATAAATACGAAGAGCTTCTTCATACTGACTCGTGTGGATGTAGACCATGCCGATATTGGCTTTCGGTTTTATACTTTTTTTCCAGTCTTTACTATCCGCTAATGTTTTATCTGCTTCCATGTAATAATTCAGCGCATTTTCAAAATCGCCGATGTTATAAAAAGTGACTCCTTTTTGATGCAAAGACATACCAATTCCGTCTTTGTAATCAATTTCATTGGCAATATGGAGAGCCTCTTCAATCAGTGACTTGGCTTTATCTAAATCTGAATTTAAATAGTGAAAAACGAGTTGGTGCAATAAATCTACGTACTCCGTTGAGAGTTGTGTAGTTTCTTTTAATTGAAGTTCAAGTTGGGCGATGCTGTCGAGAGGCATGGGAGAGTAGTTTTATGTTGATAAACCAGGAATGACGTAAAGATATAAATTCATGGGTTTTTTACCTTTAGTTTTTTTATAAAAACACAGTAAAATACCGCTTGGATTTTGGTTACATATCCAAATATTTAATGTCTTTTGTCTGAGTATTATTTAGGCTTACTCCAGAAAATATCTTTTTAAAACTAAAATATTATCAATCAGTACGATTTGAGATAGTACATTCGGAAAATATAAATTTTGATGCACATGTTATTTCATTACATCTTATATTTAGAAAGCAAGGTCAAGCATCTGCACTCAAATCACAGAATTCAAAAGTAGAGCCATCAAATAAGCCCTTGTCACTCAGTTTTAATTGTGGTATTACTAATAATGCCATAAAGGATAAGGACATAAATGGCGAATGTAAAGTACAGCCCATTTCTTTTGCAGTACTGACCAAATGAGTATATTTTTCCGCTACAAATTTACAACTCTCCGTATTCATTAATCCTGCAACAGGCAATGGCAAAATATGGGTATTCATTCCATCTGCAATTGATAGACCACCCTGCTCCTTTATTATTGCATTTGCAGCATAACACATACTTTCATCATCAACCCCAACCACGATGATATTATGTGAATCATGAGCTACTGATGAAGCAATTGCACCGGTCTTTAAACCAAAATTTTTTATAAAGGCAATTGCAACAGGAGCATCATAATAACGATTGATAACCGCTATTTTCAAAATATCATCTTCAAGATTAGAGAAAGCATGCCCTTGTTCATCTAGTTTTATATGGCCGATATAAGTTTTTGTAATCAGCTGACCATCTAATACTTCAATTACTTTTATTTTATCACTGGTCAGTTCTAATTCAAAGTCTGAAGGCAACTTAGTATGCGTTGAAAAATTGTTTATACATTTTTCTGGCGTTGTATTAATATAGCTGACCCCCTCTTTTGCTACTAAATGACCATCAATATATGTTTCCATAATATCAAAATCAGTCAAGTTGTTAACGATGATGAAATCTGCAGGGTCATTTTCTTTTAATAATCCAACTTCTAATTTGTAATGTAAAACAGGATTAAAGCAAGCGGCTTGTAACACATTAAAAACATCGATTCCTTTTGCTATTGCACGTTTTGCCAGCAAATTGATATGCCCGAGCAATAAATCATCCGGATGCTTGTCATCAGAACAAAACATCATTTCATCTGGATATTCATGTAACAAATCAATCAGGGCATCAAAATTTTTTGCCGCACTTCCTTCCCGAATCAGGACTTTCATGCCGTGTTCTAATTTGAATTTAGCTTCATCATAAGTGAAACATTCATGGTCTGTAGAAATGCCGGCATTTATATATTGAACAGCCTTTTCGCCAATTAATCCCGGAGCATGCCCGTCAACAGGTTTATGGTGTTTTTTTGCAACTGCGATTTTATCCATTACCATTTTATCCCGAAACAAAACACCGGGATAGTTCATCATTTCTGCCAGATATTTTATTTCATTTAATGCCATTAGTTCGTCAATATCATCAGCTGATAATTCAGCTCCTGCTGTTTCAAAAGTAGTGGCCGGCACACAGGAAGGAGCACCAAAATTAAATTTCAAAGGTGAATTTTTTGCATTATCCAACATGTAGTATACACCTGTTTTTCCAAGTACATTGGCAATTTCGTGTGGATCAGAAACGGTAGCTACAGTACCATGTATGACGGCTTGTTTCGCAAATTCAGTAGGTACCAGCATAGAGCTTTCAATATGAATATGTGCATCAACAAAACCGGGTAAAATAAATTGGTTAAGTATTTTGTTAATTTTTTTTACAGCATGAATACGTCCTCCCTGTATTATAATTTCTGCCGGAAAAATTTCGCGATGTTGAATGTCAACATAGTTTGCTAAAATAGTAGTAGAGTCAAGCATTTCTAAATTTAAGAAACTTTATGAAAACCTAGTAAAATTAAATGCCAAACGATACAAGCCATTTTCTTTCCTGCATTTTTTTGTAAAAGAAGCAACTTCTATAATTCAAGTTTTTTCAGATGATGACAAAAAAATATGCCAAACAAGTTCAGCATAATAAAGGTAGGTAGTAAAATGAAGTGGAGCATATCGGAATCGAACCGATGACCTCTTGACTGCCAGTCAAGCACTCTAGCCATCTGAGCTAATGCCCCATTGTGCTGCAAATGTACATTTTTTCAATCATTTTTTGTCATTATTAAACAGCGGAAATTCCAAATAAAATATCGTGTATTCTCCTTCTTTCGAAACAAACCAAATTTTACCTTCCATGCGCTCTATCGTGTTTTTGCAAATGGCCAAGCCAAGTCCGGTACCCGAAGATTTGGTTGTAAAATTAGGCTCGAAAATTTTATCGCGTTTATCTTCGGGAATCCCTGTGCCATTGTCGAAAATGGAAATCAAACAATCTTTTTCTGTTTTTGAAAAATCTATTTTTATTTTTCCTTCAGTGTTTTCCGGAATTGCCTGCACTGAGTTTTTGATAATATTGGTGAATACACGTATGATTTGGTTTTTATCACCAAGCACTTCATAAGCTTCATTTGGATATTGCACTTCAAAAGAAATTTCTTCGTGCTGTCCGAATAATTCTACCGTAGATTTTATTAGCGGAACGATATCTATTTTTTCAAAATTTCCCACTGGCATCTTTGCAAAATCAGAGAATGCGGAAGCTATATTTGATAAGTTGTCAATCTGTTCAATTAATCTTTCAGAAACTCTTTTAGTAAGTTCTTGTATGTCTGGAGAATTGTCATTTATAGCCCTTTGCAAGTGCTGTATGCTAAGTTTCATAGGCGTAAGCGGGTTCTTAATTTCGTGTGCTACCTGTTTTGCCATTTCCCGCCATGCACCTTCACGTTCTGATTTGGCTAATAGTCCGGCACTTTTTTCCAACTCTGCCAACATCAGATTGTATTGTTTTACTAAAAGTCCGATTTCATCCTGATTTTTCCAGAATATTGGTTGGTTTGATTTGCCAAACTGTACATTTTTGATATTGTCTGAAATAAGCTTAAGCGAATTGGTAATAGAACGAGATAAAAATATTGCCAGCAGAGCCGCTGCAATCAAAAAGATAACATACACATTGACTAAAGCTACTAAGAAATAGGAGATATCTTCGCGGAATGATTTTTCTTTTCCATAATATGGGAAATTATAATAACCCAGCACTTTGCCATTACTGCGAAACGGCTGGTAAGCACTTAAAAACTTAAGTTTTCCAATGGATTCATCATGAACATATTTCGATTTATTTTTAACTACTAAATTGTAATAGGCATCTGCATCCATTTTGTTTGATAATAGCTGGCGTTTGAAAATTTCAGGTTGTGTAGAATAGAGCAGTTCCCCTTTATTGTCATAAACATTGATGTCGAGTGCATGAATATTGGAAAGTGATTTGATATACTTATTGGAAATGACATTAAATGTCTGGCTTTTGTATTGCGGATATTCGTCGACATAATACTGCGATACATTTTTCATCACCGTATTTACTTTTTTCAATAAACGGCTGTTGTGGTATAAATTATACTGGTATTGAAAATATACAAGCGTAACAATACCGATAATGACCAATGAAACAAGCACCAATGCAATCATAGCATTCTGTATTTGCTTTTGCAGGGTATTATTGCGCATAAAATTTCGTATAGATTCATTTCCCCAAAAACGATCGGAAAATCCTATGGCATCAACAAAGATGAAGAAGAGCAAAAAGAAAATAATCATGTAAGAAAAAATGGAAATGGTACTCAGTGCCGGACGGCTTTGTTCGGAAAGTACCACTTGTTTCTCATCTCCAAAATACACTAAATGATTGTAATTGGCAGTTTCAAAATTGCCATATTCTGCATGTCCTTTTTGTTGATAATTAAAATCGAGTTTGTACTCATAATCTCCTTTTTGTTTTACAAGGTGCTTCTGGTCATAAATGCCATAGGCATAATTGTCAAATTCTTCATCAAAATAATTATTCTGCTTCATCAGTAATTCCGGATAAGCACTGAAAGATGAAAATATTTTAGGCGTAAATTCTACAAATAAATAACCCAGTTGCAGTGTGTCTTCTCTCATAGGGAAAAAGCCCAGGTATTTTTCTCCGTTTTCTTTAAAAGCGAGATAATAAAAATTATTAGAAATAGGTATTGCTTTTTTAGAAAAGCGATAAGCATTGAGCTTGTAGAAATCTTTATTACTCAATCCTTTTAGCGGAAGACCGTCTTT
>DAOQII010000096.1:0-8302 GCA_035339455.1 Chitinophagales bacterium | reverse complement strand
AGACACTGCAGAAAAATTTATGCTCGAAGAAGCAAAATCTGTCAGAAAATAATGCATCTATTTTCATGTATTATTATTTTTATCAATATCTGTATTTTATCGTTTATCATTTTTGAGAATGCAGTTTTATTACTATCTTTGATTGACCTTAAAATTTAAAAGTAACGAGTGATTTTACAAAAAACGATCGTCAAGTCATTTTCATTTTCAGGTAACGGCTTGCATACAGGTGTATTTTCTACAGTAACGGTGCATCCGGCACCGGAAAATCATGGAATTGTATTTTGCAGAACAGATTTAGACCGTGCAATGATACCGGCTCAAAGTAAATATGTTACAAATACAAACAGGAGTACAACACTCACGAATGAACTGGTAGATGTGATTACCGTAGAACACTTACTATCTGCTTTGTATGCAAAAGGGATAGATAATGCATTAATTGAAATTGACAATCTGGAACTGCCCATTTTAGATGGAAGTTGCTCCTGTTTTATCAAAAATCTAAACGATGATAATATTATCGAACTGAATGAACCAAAGCGTTTTCAAAAAATCCCCGATGTGGTGGAATGGACAGATGAAGATACCGGAGCTGAGTATATATTGCTGCCTCATGAAGACTTTTCGGTAACCTGCTTAATTGACTTCCCTTCCAAACTAATTAAACATCAGTATGCCGTGATGAACCACTGGTCGGAATATACTTCTGAAATTGCCAATGCTAAAACATTTTGTTTTTTGCACGAAATAGAATTTTTATATAATAAAGGCTTGATAAAAGGCGGCAACTTGACTAATGCACTTGTATTTTCTGAATCAACTATTTCAAATGAAAAAGCTAACTGGCTGGCAAAAACTTTTCATCAGCAAGCTAATTCCATACCTGAAATGGGTGTACTTAATCCCCTGTTTCAGTCGTATGACAATGAAGCAGCCAGACATAAAATATTGGATGTGATTGGAGATTTAGCCCTCACACAAACCTACTTCGAAGGCAAATTAATCTGTTACAAACCGGGACATACCTCTAATGTAAAATTTGCCCAATTTCTGGTTGATAAATATATCCATACTTCGGTAACTGTATAATTTTCAAACAAGCCGTTTTTAATTGATTATCTTTGCCACTTAATATGGCTACCAATTTTATCCATAAAAATGCACATTTAGGTACGAATGTACAGGTAGAACATTTCTCTACAATTTACGATGATGTCAGCATAGGAGACAACACCTGGATTGGTCCAAATGTTACGATTTTTCCGGGAACAAGAATAGGTAAAAACTGCAGAATTTTTCCGGGTGCAGTTCTTGGTGCCGTTCCACAGGATTTAAAATTTGCCGGTGAATATACGACAGTTGAAATCGGTGATTGTACAACAATTCGCGAATGTGTTACTATTAACAGAGGCACTTCTGCATTAGGCAAAACGAGCATTGGCAGTAATAGTTTATTAATGGCCTATGTACATATTGCCCACGATTGTACTATTGGCAATCATTGTATTCTGGCAAATGTGACGAATATTGCCGGACACGTAACGATAGATGATTATGCCTATTTCGGTGGGTTGAGCGGAGCACATCAATTTACGCGTATAGGCAAGTACAGCTTTATTTCCGGAGGCAGTATGATAGGCAAAGATGTTCCTCCTTATTGTTTAGTGATGCGAAATCCAGCCCAGTACGCCGGTATCAATTCTGTTGGTCTGCGCAGAGCCGAATTTTCCAGAGACGACATTCATCAGATTCAAGATATCTATCGTATTATATTTAGCAATAACGGACTTAATACGACACAAGCCCTACAAAAAATAGAAGAAGAAATCCAGCCTTCAGACATTAGAAATTATATCATTGATTTTGTGAAAACTTCAGAACGAGGAATTATTAAAGGAATGGATTAAATGAATGTTGAATGTTGAATGTTGAATGTTGAATGATAAATGATAAACGATGATTTTTTATTAGCTCCAATAACTTACAACTTATAACAGATCACAAATAACCAATAACTAATCACCAATAACTAATCACCAATAACTAATCACAACTTGACCATCACTTTACAAAATATCAGTAAACGCTTTGGCTTTGAATGGATTTTTAAGCAAATTCAATTTAGCTTTGAAGAGGGAGGCAAGTATGCTGTAGTTGGTCCAAATGGAAGTGGAAAATCTACATTGCTGAAAATTATTTCAGGTGGACTTACGCCTACATCCGGTAAAGTGGATTTTGGTGAGCTTGAAGAAATTGCAGTTCAGAAAATTGTTTATGCTGCACCTTATATCTCATTGATTGAAGATTTTACACTGGAAGAAATGTATAAATTTCATGCGGCTTTCAAAACATTTTATACGAGCGAAGAAGCTGAATTTTATGCCATCAGCGAACTGGAAAAACATAAGACCAAGTATATTAAAAATTTTTCATCCGGCATGCGACAACGTCTTAAGTTGACGTTTGCCTTTCTCACACAATCTGAACTTATCTTATTGGATGAACCTACTTCTAATTTTGACACCAAAGCTGTCGACTGGTATTTAAGCATGAAAGAAAAATATGTCGGTAAAAGAACACTAATAATCGGCTCCAACCAGGCTTATGAATATGAAGACTGTTCTTTGCAATTAGATATTATGCAATACAAGTAATTCCATTCTTTTTGCTGTTTATTAACCTGTATTTAGGATAAGCATTTCAATTTAAAATAGTTGATTTTTTTATTAAACACCACCACCTTATTATTCCTCCTCTTTGTTAAGTTGGAAGAAAATTGAGAAATCAACTATTCTTTACCTTATTTTTCTTAACCCGAACTCTGCTTACTATTCTTTTCAGATTTGATTTTTTCTGTATTCCTCTTTTTATGATTCGACTTATTGGAATCAGTTTGCTGTGCAGTCAAATCATTTTTAGAATGTGTTTTCTTATTTTTTAAAGCTTCACTTTCCGGTGGAAATTCAAATATTTCGATTTTCATACTATGATTTTGGATGAAGTTATTTCATCTTACATCATTTAGCAAATAAAACAAGAATTCGGCACTTCTAATTGAGAATTCGGGAATTAGATAGCACCATTTTTTATCTCATCTACCACACTAGGATCGAGTAATGTTGAAGTATCACCCAAATTGGAAGTTTCTCCTTCTGCAATTTTTCTCAAAATTCGACGCATTATTTTTCCGCTGCGAGTCTTAGGAAGCCCAATGACAAATTGTATTTTATCCGGTTTGGCAATAGGTCCGATTATTCGGTTTACGGTTTGTATAATATCTTGCTTGGTTAATTCGGCATCATGTAATTCATTTTGCAAAATAACGAATGCATATATCCCCTGCCCTTTTATGTCATGCGGATAGCCCACTACAGCACTTTCCACCACATCAATATACCTATTTATGGCATTTTCAACTTCTGCAGTTCCTATACGATGCCCACTCACATTCAACACATCATCTACCCTGCCCGTAATGCGATAAAATCCATGTTCATCCCGAAAACAACCGTCGCCTGTAAAATATTTATCGGCATACGTGGCGAAATAATTTGTACGGCATCGTTCATGATCGCCATAAGTAGTTCGCAAAATACCGGGCCAAGGAAAACTCACACATAAATTTCCTTTGATGATCGATTCCGGCAAATCAGCTTTAGCAGAATGGCTTTGTGGTAATTCATCACCATTTTCGTCCATTAAAACTACTTGTACACCGGGCATGGGCAAGGTAGCAAAAGTAGGTTTTTGAGGAGTAATTCCGGCAATGTTCGAAATCATGATTCCGCCGGTTTCGGTTTGCCACCATGTATCCACTATCGGGCATCTTTGCTTGCCTATTTTTTCATTATACCAGTTCCATGCTTCTACATTTATCGGCTCACCTACGGTGCCTAATACTTTCAAAGAGCTCAAATCTCTACCCTGCAAAGGGGCATCTCCGTAGGCCATCAAACTGCGTATTGCCGTAGGGGCAGTATAGAGTATATTAACTTTATACAGGTCAACAATTTCCCAAAATCTTCCGGCATCGGGATAAGTGGGTACACCTTCAAACATGAGTGATGTAGCTCCGGCGCTTAAAGGACCGTACACAATATAGCTGTGTCCTGTAATCCAGCCGATATCAGCCGTACAAAAATGAATATCTCCTTTTTGATATTGAAAAACATTTACAAAAGTATAATTGGTATACACCATATAGCCTCCGCAGGTATGCACTACTCCTTTGGGTTTGCCTGTGCTTCCGCTCGTATATAATATAAACAACGGATCTTCAGCATCCATTTCTACAGCCGGAAAATCAGGGTTACCTTGAGTTTCTACTTTTTTAATTTCATTTTCCCACCATACATCTCTCCCTTTTATCATACTGATGGGCAAGCGTGAATGAGTGAGTACAATAATTTTTTTCACAAAAGGACATTGTACAATGGCATCATCAATCACCGATTTTAGAGGAATTTCTTTATTCCCACGATATGCACCATCTTGCGTAATAATAAACGCTGCCTGTGCATCAATCAGACGATCTGCAATACTCTGTGCGCTAAAGCCACCAAAAATGACACTGTGAATAGCACCAATGCGGGCACATGCCAACACCGCTATAGCCAGTTCGGGTACCATACCCATATAGATACATACTCTGTCGCCTTTTTGTATGCCGTTATTTTTTAAAACATGTGCAAACTGACAAACTTTAAAATGCAAATCTTTATATGTCAAAACTCGATAGTGATGATGGTCATCCGGATCGTTGGGTTCCCAGATTATGGCAGGCGAATTCCCATCTGTTTCAAGATGTCGGTCTAAACAATTTTCGGTGATATTCAGTTTCGCCCCTTTAAACCAACTTACCTGAGGTGCTTTAAAATCCCATTTCAAACAGTCAGCCTCCGGAGGTGTCATCCATCGGAATTCTTTAGCGATATTCCACCAAAATTTTTGCGGATCTTCCACACTCTGCCGATACGCTTCTTTATATTCCTCGTAAGTTTTGATTTGATAAGAGTACATGTATTTTTTTTAGGTAAGTAAAAATAAAAAAAATAGTATTGCCGTAATTCCAAACAGGATAAAAATGCATGCTACTCTTTTCGTATTTTTGTAAAGTACTTAACTTGAAATATGACCCATATGCTCAACCTTAATGATACCCAAATTGCTTTTGCTTATAAATCCAATCACGAACTGGTACGAGATTATCAATTATTTCGATTGATTAATCAAAACTGGCTGGTAAGGTGGGGCACACAAACTGCAAGTAAATTGATTGATATGGGCTTGAAGACACCCGTAGCCTGGGGTATGCGGCCTACAATTTACGCCACTTTTTGCGGGGGCGAGAATTTGGAAGATGCACAAAAAAAAATCAATCGTTTATTCGAATACAAAGTGCATTCTATACTGGATTACGGTGTAGAAGGCAAAGAAACCGAAGCTGATTTTGAACGCACATTTAATGCCATTCTAAAATCTATTCATTATGCATCCAAGAACGAAGCTGTAAAAATAGTTTGTGCAAAATTCACCGGATTAGTGCCATTCAGCATCTTAGAGAAGCTGGATGCCGAACAAGCTTTATCTGCTGACGAAGAAGGTGTTTTTGCAAAATTTAAATCTCGTGTGCATCAGCTTGCGCAAGCAGCGTACGAAAAAAACATCAGTTTGTTTGTGGATGCAGAAGAAACATGGATACAGCAACCATTAGATGATATTACGTTTGAATTGATGCTGGAATTCAACCAAAAGCGTCCGGTTATTTACAATACTACTCAGCATTACCGTAAAGACAGAATGGTATTTTTACAAAAAGAAATTGAAAAAGCTAAAGAGCATAATATTATTTATGCCGTAAAATTAGTACGCGGAGCTTATATGGAAAAAGAAAACCTGCGTGCTGCAAAGCTTAACTATGCCTGCCCAATACAAGACAGCAAAGCTGCTACCGACCATGACTATGATGAAGCTGTAAAATTGTGCCTGCAAAACATAAAGCATTGTGCTGTATGTATAGCCACTCATAATGAAAACAGCACGCTATTAGCTACCCGTTTGATGGAAGAAAGGCAACTTGAAGCTCAACATCCACATATTCAGTTTTCGCAATTATATGGCATGAGCGATAATATCACCTTCAATATGGCAAATGCGGGTTACAATGCTCATAAATATTTGCCTTATGGCCCCGTGAAAGATGTTATCCCGTATCTGATTCGCAGAGCTCAGGAGAACACCAGTGTTTCCGGACAAATGGGCAGGGAATTAAAGCTCCTACGTGAAGAAGTGAAACGCAGAAAATTGATTACGTTTTGATTATTTTTCTATCAGATGCTCACTCGGATCATTATTAGTTAAAAGCGGCAAATATTGAGCATCACCTAATGCTAATATTGGATAGAATATAAACCCTAAAAATGCCAATCCTAATCCGAAGCCACTTGACTTGCCAAAATTTTCAGCAATCTTAATACTCATCATAATGGCAATAACGATATTTACAAATGGAATAAGTAAGAGCAACAAATACCAACCTGGCATTTGAGCTATTTTTAATTGAATATAAGCATTGTAAATTGGAATTAGGCATTTCCAACCTTCATGACCTGCTTTTTCAAAAATTTTCCACATGCAATAAATGAAAAAGACCATAATTCCCAGCCCAAAGATTAAGGGAAACACGGGAAAGCTGTTTGATGAATCCATAATTTTATTTTTTTTTAAAGATATAAACAATAATTGACTTACCTATGTATATAGTAAAAAAACTTTATCAACATGATAAAATTTGGGAATAGAAAAATACTTAAGATATTAAATATACCTAAGCCTCAACGCCAAGCAATTCCATCTTTTTGCCTATCCTGTCTCTCAAATCCTGATTGACGGGCACCAGAGGAAGTCGCACATGATCGGCACAAACACCAAGATGCTGCAATGCACATTTTACGCCTGCCGGATTACCTTGTTCAAATAAGTAAGTAATCAGTTCATCAATCTGATAAACAATTTTTCTGGCAGCAGCATATTCATTATTTAATGCCTGATGCACCATATCCGAAAACAATTTAGGGGTAGCATTTGCAATTACAGAAATAACACCGTCATATCCGATAGAAATTTGCGGCACAATCAAATCATCATTTCCGCTAATGAGATAAAAATCTTCCGGCTTTTCGCGTGCCAGCCAAAATAGCTGCATCCAGTCGTTGCTCGCTTCTTTTATTCCCACAATATTTTTAAAATCATGGGCTAATTGCAAGGTCGTAGAAGCACGAATATTAGAAGCTGTTCTTCCCGGTACATTATATAAAATAATAGGCAAATCCGTATTGATTGCTATTGCTTTATAATGTTCGTAAATACCCTCTTGTGTAGGTTTATTATAATAGGGACTTACCGATAAGATGCCGTCTACACCGTCCAGCTGATAGGACTGTATATCAGTAATTGTACTTTGTGTATCATTGCCACCAAAGCCTGCAATAACAGGAACACGTTTATTGGTAACTGCCACACAAGCCTTTATTAAATCTTGCTTTTCCTGCTTGTTCAGTGTTACAGATTCGCCGGTCGTGCCTAATACAACCACATAATCTACGCCATTTTCAATAACGTAATTTACTACCTTTTCAAACTCGGAAAAGTTGACCGTTTTTTGCTCGGTAAATGGTGTTACCAATGCCACACCTACACCTTTGAGATTTATCATTTGCAGCTATTTTTTGAGATTCGTTTACAAGTTACAAAATGACAGTTTAAATTATAATTAAAAATGTTACTATAAAGTAAATTATTTCAGATATGTTTCAATACTATTTATACAGTGTGTGATTTTATTTTGCGATGGAAGAAAAACGATATCATAATCTGAGGTGTTATCTGCACTAAAAAAACCAACTCTGAGTTTAGCGGAGGAGGAAGCGGAGATATAGTCCAAAGGCTGATTTTCGCTTTTAGTAAAAGTAATTAATAAATCGAAAGGGAAATGCATAAAATAGCCGCATGTGCCTCCGGCCGGCTTACCAAACCAACTCAAGTCTTTGGCGGTAAAAAAAGGAAATGGATAAGGATTGCCAAATTCACGGTGGTCAATAAAGCCCAGCAACTGAACATCTTTGTTGCTTGATTTTAATTTTTCTGAAAAGGCTAGGATAGAATCATTGTCTTTGACATCTTCTGCATTAAATAAAATGCCGATTTTTTTAGCCTGCTCCAATGAAACAGGATTATGCGGCTTATTGGGAAACTTTTTAAATTTTCGATAAACAGTAAACAAACGGGTTTGAATATCTCT
>DAOQII010000095.1:0-8454 GCA_035339455.1 Chitinophagales bacterium | reverse complement strand
TTTTAATTCGTAATTCGTAATTTTTAATTTTTAATTTTTAATTTTTAATTTTTAGTTTTTAACTCTTAGTTTTTCAGGGTTCAAACGATAAGCATTCGGGATAATTGGAAAGGAACGTAATTATTCGTCAGGCGACTTTATAGTGCCACCTGACGAATATAACTACCGATAACATGAGCTATGCAAATTGCAAAAACTCATCTTTTATATCTCTGAATTTAAAATTAAAGGCATCTACCAAATAGTTTTGTTTTAATTTCCAAGGGTATGCAGCTCCTTGGCTCGGCAACACCCCTGCTTGAATAGCGCGTTGTACATAGCCGGCATTAAAATTAAGCGCCGGTTCTTTTTCAATAGGTTTATCTGATTTCACTACAAACACTTTATTCTTTTTCTTCTCTGCCGTGTTTATTAATTTACAGAAATATTCGCCTACCATATCTGCTTTTAACGTCCAAGAGGAATTGGTGTAGCCTAAAATAAATGCGAAATTCGGCACGTCTTTTATCATTAATCCTTTATAAACAATTCCATCGGCAGGTTTAAGTTCTTTACCGTCCATATACGTTTTTATTCCGCCCAGCATTTGCAATTCTAATCCTGTCGCCGTAATGATGATGTCGGCCTTTATTTTTTTCCCTGATTTTAACAGTATGCCGTCTTCTACAAATTTATCAATATGATCGGTGATAACGCTTGCTTTGCCGCTTCTAATCGATTTGAACAAATCGCCATTCGGCACGGCACACAGCCTTTCATCCCACGGGTTGTATTTTGGGGTAAAGTGTGTATCGATGTCGTAGCCTTTAGGAAGTTGTCTTTTTACATGCGCTCTGAAATAGCGTTTCATTAGCTCCGGTTGGTTTTGGCATAAATTATAGCTCACCACCTGCAATCCGATTTGTGCCGCACGGTTTAAATTATACTGAACGGTATCCGGCAGGTTTTTCAGTAAATTTTGGGGCAGCAAACTTCTATTGGGAATGCTGGCAATATACGTTGGAGAGCGCTGCAACATCGTTACATGCTTAGCTTTATCGGTCATGGAAGGAACTAAGGTTACCGCCGTAGCTCCACTACCGATTACGACTACTTCTTTGCCGGAATAATCGTAATTTTTAGGCCAAAATTGTGGATGTAGTATATCGCCTTTGAATGATTTTTCTCCTTTAAACTCAGGGCGATGTGCTTTTTCGTAATTATAATACCCCAAGCAAGAGATGACATATTTCGCAGTATATTCAACGGTCTTTTTCGTTTTGCTGTTATAGCAAGTAACCGTCCACGTATTGGTATTGCTGTCCCAATCTGCTCTGTTTATTTTGGTATTGAAATGAATGTTTTTATCAATTCCATTTTCGTGAGCAGTTTCTTTTATATAGTTTAATATCAAACCGCCATCGGCGATGGCTTCATTATATTTCCATGGCTTGAAGCTATACCCTAAGGTAAACATATCTGAATCGGAACGAATACCGGGGTATCTAAATATATCCCAAGTTCCGCCAATGCTTTCTCTGTTTTCCAAAATAACATAGGTTTTCCCTTTGCATTCTTGCTGCAAGTGGTAAGCCGTGCCAATGCCCGATAAACCGGCGCCCATTATTATTACATCATAAGTATTTTTTGCCATAACGAGATATTTTAATACTCAAAAATAAGCATTCGTCAGGCTAAGTATAATTTACTATGGATAATTAAATAAATTACTTAACTTAAGAAAATTCGAGCAAAATGTATTGCCGTTTCTCCTGCTAACAGGTATATCTACGCGAGTTTTACCTCCCTAAATTATTGTATATCCAGTTCAAAAAGCAGCACTGAATTTTCAGGAATGGCGCCTGCTTCTCTTTCGCCGTAGGCTAAGCGGCTCGGAATTATCAATATACCTTTATCTCCGTGGTGAAAGTTGCAAATCCCCAAATCCAATCCGTCAATCACTTGTTTTTTTCCTACAATAAAATTTAGCGGCTGGTTTCTTTTGTAAGAATTATCGAATTCTTTTTGGTTTAATAATTTTCCGACATACTGAAGGTGTACGGTGTCGCCGGCTATCACTTCGCGCTCACTGCCATATTGTGTACGCCAAAATATATTGCCGTAATTATCCGTAGAATGCTGCGGAATGGAGTTGTTTTTCAAATAATCTACTATGGCTAAAGAATCTATAATCATCTGCTGTCGATATCGGATTTGCTTATCGGATTCGTGCTTATTTTTTTCTTTAAAGTCTAATAATTTTATTTTGAAAATATAATATTTCCTAGCACTGCCGGCACTGTCCATCAGGCTTGCCGGAATTTTCACTACAGCAGAATCTCCCTTTCCCATTTTTTGAAAAAAAGTAGTAATATCCGTTTGTTTTGCCGGCACTTTATACTCCATATCTACGCCATTTTCCATTCCAAAAATTTTGGTATTGAAAATTTCTTTTTTACTTGGGGCTATTTTTTGCAAATGCATCCAAATATGGTCGCCATAAACAGGCTTTGCTTTGGAAGTATCCTTGGTAACTATTTTATAGCTTATACCATCCGAGCGTTTCACCCATTTTTGTCGGGCAGATACGGGAGCAATTACCCACATCAAAAAAAAGAATAGTATAAAAATAAACCGTTGCATTTTGTGTTGTAAGATAAAACAATCATTTTTGTTACGAAATAAAATCAATAACCTTATCTGTTAAAAATATTTATAAAATAAATACCATGAAAATTTTAATGGTCTGTTTGGGAAATATCTGCCGCTCGCCACTTGCAGAGGGCATACTAAAACACAAATGCGCAGCGCGAAATTTAGATTGGTACATTGACAGTGCCGGAACCGGCAAATGGCACTTGGGCAGTGCACCCGACAAACGCTCTATACAAATTGCAGAAAAACACGGAATCCATATCGCCGACCAACGTGCCCGCAGCATTAACAGTGAAGATTATCAAAAGTTCGATCTCATATATGCAATGGACGTTTCTAACTACAACGATTTAATGCGTTGGGCTTTAGATAAAGAAGAAGAAAGCAAAATAAAATTAATTATGCAGGAGGTATATCCTACTGAAAACCGGAGCGTTCCCGACCCCTATTTTGACAGTAAAGGGTTTCAAAAAGTATATACGATGTTAGATAAAGCTTGCGATAAAATCATAGAGAAATATGCCTAAATTTTCAGTGTACTTTTATTGGCTTGTATCTTGCATTTTGCCAATTGCTGCGCTTGCACAGACTACCGCCAAAGAGAGTGGAACGGCGGCGGTGAAGATTACATTTTCGTACGGGAACAACAAAGATTATGCGGGGCAAAATACAGCATTGAAAGCCGACCTCTATAAACCTTCTTTATTTTCTTCGGGGTTGCCGGTGGTAATTTTGTACCATGGCGGCGGAT
Source organism: Chitinophagales bacterium (assembly GCA_035339455.1). Lineage (GTDB taxonomy): Bacteria > Bacteroidota > Bacteroidia > Chitinophagales > JADIYW01 > JADJSS01. The sequence goes on along the minus strand of DAOQII010000095.1, from coordinate 5,069 downwards.
ATGCTTCCGGCGATCGCAATGTTGCAAGTTTGAAAGTTTTTTCCGAATATTTTACCTCGCAAAACATCAGTACCATACTCCCCGATTTTAGGCAAGGCTGGTACGAGTCTTCTTCAAAGCCCTTGTGTGAGAGCGTAACGGCGGAAAAATTTGAAGATGCCGCACTGCGTGCCTATCAAGACAATCGTGCGCTAATTCGGTATTGCAAAGCAAATGCCGGCGCGCTCGGCATCGACTCCAATAAAATATTTTTATTCGGCATCAGCTCCGGCGGCTTTTTGGTGCTGCATCATCTCTATATTTCCGATGCCTCCATTAGCAGCGACAGGTTGCAGCGATTAGGAAGTATTGACGGGCAAGATAATGCCTATACCAACTCGACAGATATTGCAGGAATTATAAGTGTTGTAGGAGGTTTTTATGCAAATAACGCCACTATCCTAAAAAAATATCCGCTATTGCTTTTCAATAACTCCTGCGACGGGGCTGTCGATTTTTTTAACGGTTGGCTGGGAAATTGCAGTAATACCATTCGCACTTACGGGCCGGGTATATTCACCAAAATTTTAGAGCAATCTTATACCCCTTACAGCCTGCATGTATTTTGCGGATACAATCATGGGTTCAATACCCTTGCGGCGCCGCAGGGCGGCGATGCACAAGCAATAGAGTATATCAATAAAAAATCCGTTGACTTTATACAACAAACAATTCAAGGTACTTACCACTATGCCACTGCCGTTGCCAGTGATTCTATCTCATCCGTACCATTAGGCGAATGTAGGAATTTTGAAACTTTTTATTGGTGCAAAAAAGACAGTATAAATACCGGCGAAAATAGTATTAGTATTACGCCAAATCCAATTTCTTGTGCTTTGCAACCGCGGCTAAATATTCGCCATCCCAACGATGAAGTGCTGACGATAATGCTGGTAAACGAAATGGGTGCAATTCTATCTCAACAAAAAATAGAATACAAAACATCGCAAAGTGTTATCTATCTAAATGTAACAGATTTTGGCGAAGGCATCACGATAGTTTTAGTAAAAAACAGTATGGGCAAAACTTTATATAAAACGAAAGTCGCCCGATATTGTGCGTTTTAACTAATCTGCTGAGAAATAATTGGTAATTATCTAAGAAAACAGTGGAAAGTTACATCTGTTCATCTAAAAGTAAGAAAATAGTAGTGGATACCAACTTTTAAACAATAAGGTTAATATTCAAAGCGATAGGTTTAAGGTAAGGAGGTTTTCACTTGTTCAGTCGTTTGATTTCTGCTGCAATCTCGTCAATAACTTCTTTATTATAAATTTCCTTTTTTTCTCCGTTCTTTATTGAATAGATATAAAAAACCTTGCCACCAAATCCTTCGGTAAATTGTTTATGCGTTTCTTCCTGTATATTTTTTTCTTTGAAAATTTCAGCTATCTGAGCACCACTTCCAAATGAAACAGGTTTGATTTGAAGTCCTATAAATTTTTCACCCACTTTAATAAAAAAATCAACATTGAACAATCTATCCCATTCATCTGGAGCTGGTTCAATTTTTACTTTCAAAACGCCTTGTAGCTGTCCATAGATTGTTTGAATTTCAGTAACATAACCATCATAAGTTCTGTCAATAACGAGTTGCATCATATAGTCAACACAATCTTGCTCGGTTACATCAGCAACCTCTGCCTGAATTACTTCAGTTATTTTAATGTAGAGTTTTTTGCCGAGTTCAATTATATGTTCTTTTGATTTTACATTACCAAAATAATACGCACGCCATTCATCAAGGTTTTTCGGGGAACATTTTCGTATTGATTCGGAAGTTGGCCCAACATTTCTTTTAAAATTTAGTTGGAAACGATTCATTGCTGAATTTAAAATCCATTCTTTAGCCATTATATTTGATTATTTTGATTATTTCTATTCCAAGTATCTTTTAGCCTAATCGCACTTTCCATAATTTTAAAAGCTCTTCTTTTCAAAGATTCAAAATTTGTTAAAATTTCTTGTCTATCATTTGAAAGCCAAAATCCTGCCGGATTTGCAGTAGAACTTTTTATAAGATGCCCACTTGCAATAGTATGTTTTATTAATGCTCTTGTTCGTTGTTGATTACCACTTGTGGGAAATCCAAACTGAAGTTGAAGTGCGGTTTCTATCTGAATAGCTGTTAATGGGTTAGTTCGGCTTGTATTATTAAGCACAGTTAGCAGATTATTAATGTCTGTTTGATTAAATGCCATTTCGCAGAAGATTTAAAAATTTGTCTTTGTATTTGAAATCAATATCGCTGTCCACTTGCACCAAACCATTTTTGATTAAGTGTGCATTTATGAATGTTTTGTTTTCAAGATAGAGATAGCAAAGCAAGTTATTGTTGTTGTCGTGCTTTACATTATCATATTTTAGAAATACTCGCTTCCCTTTTGTTTTTTCAATCAGGAATGATGTTGCTTTGCCGTTAATTATCGGATCTTCTTTTACTCCAATAAGCTTTACCGTCAAGTCGTTGCTTAAACGAATTATTTCAGGGCTGATAACTTCTTTAACAGTAAAAAGTTCTTCTCTTTTTGTTGAACTATCCTTGTCAATCTTAGAGCCGAATTGAAGTTTTTTTACATCAATTTTCTTGTCTAGTGTATGCGGGTCTTTGAAAATGTAAGGTAGTTTTTGAATTTCCTTTTCAAAGTCGGTTTTCAATGTTTTTTGTTCTATAAACTCGTAGGTCGTTTCGTTCAAATCTTTCTGATGAACTTCCAATTTTTCTTTGATGATTGGGATAAATTCGGGATTGATTTCAAAACCAACCGAATTTCTATCTGTGTTTTTTGCTGCCAATGCAGTTGTTCCGCTTCCTGCGAATGGGTCAAGAATAGTTTCGCCAACAAACGAAAACATTTTGATTAGTCGTCTTGGCAATTCTTCGGGAAACATTGCAATATGCCCGCTTTGTCTTGCTCCTGCAAAATTCCAATGCCCTGCAAAATAGGTGTTCCATTCTTCGGCAGTCATTTTGGAAAGTTCTTTTTGTTCTCTGGTTGGTTTCGGACTGTCGCCTAATTTTTTAAACACCAAAATAAATTCGTAATCTAACTTCAAAATTCCGTTTCTTGGATATGGATACGAACCCATTTGAACGCCACCGCCTGTGGTGTTTGAAGTCGTCACCTTTTGCCAAATAATAGCCCCCATATAGTCAAAGCCGATGTTCTCGCAGAACTTGATGATTTCTTCACGAATAGGAATAACTTTGTAACGCCCGTAGTAAACTGCTCGAGCAAATTGGTCGCCAATGTTCACACACAACCTGCAACCATTGTTCAGCGTACGGTAGCACTCTTTCCAAACCAAATTCAAATTATTGATATAATTTTCGTAGCTATCGTGGAACCCAATTTGGTTGTCTGTACCATAGTCTTTTAACTGCCAGTAAGGTGGAGAAGTTATAGCCAAATGCACCGAATTATCGGGCAATTCTGCCATAAGTCTGCTGTCTCCGTTTATTATTTTATGATGTGTTTTCAAGTCTTCTTATATTAAATTTTTATTTCGACCAAATTTACCTAAAATATTGGGTTATGCGCACCAAAATTATCAAGTTTTTGCCTATCGCCAGATGATTGCGGTGTCGCACTGTCATTTTCACTACTCTTGGTATTGTCGGTTGGGGTTAGTGTTTCTGTTTTATAGAAAAAATCTAAAAAACCTTTTGTCAATTTAGAAAATTCGGCAGCACCCTCTCCGATTAATTTAGTTTTTATAGGTACACAATAAACGGTGATATTGTTTTTGATCAACCAATCTTTGTGTAATGCTAACCGCACCGCATCTTTTTCTGTTGTTATCCAACGAGAAAAATGAGCGTAATTTTTCACTATATTTTCCAGTTCATATTCGGAAAAAAAATGATGGTCGTCGAACTTAAAAAAGATGACTTCTTTCGTTTGGGTTTGCAAAAAATCTTTTAAGGGAGCAGCATTTGCAATTCCGGTGATTAACAAAACCGGCTTTTGCGAATCAAAGAAAAATCTATCCGATGGGTTTAAAATATTATATGGCACGCCATATTCCATAGTGGCAAAAAACACCTTTTGTTTTTCATTTAATTTCAAATTTAATCTAATCTGCTCTTGCTCGGTTTTGCTTATCGCTTGCGGGCATTTAGTAACCACCACTATATTTGCACGCACCTTTCCGGATTCCCATTCCCGCAAGGTGCCTAAAGGTAAAATTGCATCAGCATAAAAAGGCTTTTGATAAGTCGTCAGCAAAATATTTATATCGGGGCGCACGCTCTGATGTTGAAAAGCATCATCTAATACAATCACTTGTACATCTGGATGTGTAGCAAGTAATTGAGGAATAGCAATAACCCGTTGTTCACCTACTGCAACGTTCGCATCGGGATATTTCATTTTTAGCATCAGCGGCTCATCTCCTACCTCTTTAGCGGTATGGGAAGGATGTACTTCTATGTATCCACTAGTTTTTCGTTTATACCCTCGGCTCAGTACACCCATTTTATATTCACTATGTAGCAATTCAATCAATAATTCTACGAATGGCGTTTTTCCGGTGCCGCCCATGCTCAAATTTCCTATGCTAATAACGGGTATCTCAAAATCGGTAGAGCCAATGAAATTAGATTTGTACAAGCCATTGCGCAGCCAAATAATACCACCATACAAAACGGCAAACGGGAAGAGTACTATTTTAGTAATTAAAGCCATCTTTACTCATCTAATTCAAAAATCGCTAAATTCGTTTTATAAATAACTGTATGAAAATAGCCGAAATAATTGAAACAATAGAAAATTTTGCACCAATTCCATACCAAGAAGCGTATGATAACTCCGGATTGATTATAGGTGACAGAATGGCAACTTGCACCGGCGTGCTGCTCTGCATCGACACCATAGAGGCAGTAGTGGAAGAGGCTATTGCCAAAAAATGCAATCTGATTGTTGCACATCATCCTATTGTTTTTTCCGGCTTAAAACAAATTACCGGAAAAAATTACATCGAGCGAGTGGTGCTGAAAGCCATTAAAAATGACATTGCTATTTACGCCT
>DAOQII010000094.1:0-8455 GCA_035339455.1 Chitinophagales bacterium | reverse complement strand
TAATTTTTGTATTGTTTATCCATGCATTTGCTTTTGCACAGCAAGATAGCGACTATGATTTATTTTTGGCTCGTCAGTTTATGCAGAATGGCGAATTTGCTAAAGCTGCAGAATATTTTCAAGATTTGTACAGCAAAAATCAGGATGAATATTATGCCGAATATTTACAACTCTTACTACAGCTAAAAGAATACGAAAAAGCTGAAAAATTAATCAAATCACAGTATAAATATGCAGATGAAAATCCACTTTATCTGTTAGATTTAGGCAGCTTATACCAGATGCAAAACGTACCTAGTGCAGCAGAAAAACAATTTAATAAGGCTATAAAAGAATTAAAACCAGATCGCTATTCCATTCAGGAAATAGCTCAGCGATTTATCAAAATGAATCAACCGGATCTTGCTCAAAAAACATACTTGAAAGGAAAGGATATTTTGCGTGATAAAAGTGCATTTAATCTGGATTTGGCTGATTTGTTTTTACTGAAAAATGATTTCAACAGTATGATAGCGGCTTATTTGGACGAAGCTCCCTATCAGGCAAATAATTTATCCGTTATTGAAACGGGATTACAAAAAGCAATGGCTGACGAAAAGAAAAAAGATGCCTTAGAAAAAGAATTGTTAAAGCGAACACAACAAGATAAAAAACAATTTGTATATCAGGATTTACTGGTTTGGTTATATATGCAACGCAATGATTTTGATGCGGCATTGCTGCAGGCAAAATCGTTGGATATTCTTCGTAATGAAGACGGTAGCGGTGTGATGATAATTGCCAATGCCGCACTGGAGCAAAAGGATTATGATGCCGCTATCAAAGGTTACCAATATGTGGCAGATAAGGGAACTGATATGCCTTGGTACGAAACAGCAGGACTGGCATTGATTAATACTAAACGAGAAAAAATTGTGAATACCGCAGACTATACTTATGAAGATCTGCTTTCTTTAAAATCATCTTATCTCAATTATATTCAAAACTGCAAAAGTGAAAAAGCTCGCCTTAATGCCACATTGGAATTAGCCCAATTGCAAGCCCTCTACATACATGATTATGATGCAGCACTTGCGTTGACAGAGCCATTGACAGATAACAACAGCATTCCGAAAGATATTCTGGCAAAAGCGAAATTATATACCGGAGATTATCATTTGCTGAAAGATGAGCCATGGGAAAGTTTGTTGCTTTACACGCAAGTGGAAAAAGAACAAAAAGGAAATCCACTGGGAGAGGAGGCAAAGTTCAGAAATGCAAAACTGGCCTATTACAAAGGCGATTTCGAGTGGTCGCAAACTCAATTGAAAATTCTGAAAGCATCTACTTCCGAACTGATATCGAATGATGCCATCGACTTGTCGGTTTTTATTCTGGATAATTTGAATACCGACACTACTGATTTTGCTTTAATGAAATTTTCCAAGGCAGACTTACTGCTGTATCAGCATAAGTATCAGGATGCACTGGACACCTTGTCGCTTATTGAAAAAAACTATTTTGGTTCATCGCTAACTGACGATATTTTATACTTAAAATATAAGATAGAAAAGCAACAACAACATTATGATAAAGCGGCAACTTATTTGCAAAAAATAATCGACAATTATGCATATGATTTATTGGGCGATAATGCGATATTTTATCTGGCAGAATTAAATCAATTCTATTTCATAAATGAGGAAAAGTCAAAAGAATTGTACGAAAAAATAATCATCGATTATAAAGATTCCACATTTGCCATTGAAGCCAGAAAGCGTTACAGAAAATTACGAGGCGATGTAAATTGAATATGCAGCTAAAGCCGCAGTACGATAAGGCACTAATATGCGCAACCTCCGTTAGTTATTGGCTTCATGTCTAGTTCTCTTCTCTCTTCTGTCGACAAATTTTTATGTATCTGAGCTAATATCTCTGTCGTAATTTCCAAAGCTTTGTAGGCATCATGAATTGTAACTGCCGTTTCTTTATTCATATACAAACTCATTGCAAAGGCATCCATAGCATTTCTTAGCATATCTGTTTCTTCTGAGATATCAAGGGTGGCTTGCAATAATTTTTTTTCTGGATGCAGAAAGGTGTCTTTTTCATCTAAGCGAATTTCTTGCTTGGATAAAGAAGTGATTTTTGAAGTTCGGTTTAAAAAATCAATCTCTATTAGGTTGTCTTTTTGATAAAACAAAGCATTGCTTCTGTTTTCATTGCCAATCCTGCTTGCCGTAAGATTGGCGATACAACCGTTGTCAAATTCTATTCGCGCATTCGCAATATCTATGGTATCCGTCAGAACTATCGAACCGTTTGCTTTAATTGCTTTAATGTTTGCCTTTACGGTTTTTAAAATCAAGTCGATATCATTCAGCATCAAATCAAATACGACATCAACATGAAACTTGTTTAAATCTAATTTTTTAAGCCTATTTACTTCAATATAGGTGGGGTGCAATATTTCAGGAAAGGTATGTGTAAATGCTGGGTTAAAACGATCGATATGCCCAATCTGAAACTTTACACCGGCTTCCAGTACCAGTTCCATTATTTTTTTTGCATCAGCTAAATTGTTAGATAAGGGCTTTTCCAAAAAAATGTGTTTGCCCTTACGTAAAGCCAGCTCACAGTAATATAAATGTGAATCTACAGAACTTGCAATGTCAAGCGCATCGCATTCCGAAATCAAATCTTCCACATTTTCAAAACAAGGTATGGCAAACTCTTCCTGTATAAACTGAAGACGCGATTTATCCGCATCAAAACAACCGACAACAGTATATAAATCAGACTGAAGTAGTTTCTCTAAATGTAAACTTCCCGTTCTGCCTATACCGATTATACCGATTTTTATCATTACGGAAGTTAAAGATAAAAGCCTATTGAATTGTTTCTCAATTAATTAATCCACAATTTGTGTGTAATGCTTATTTTTGCACTTATGCTGCAAAAGAAAATTGCATTTCATACACTCGGTTGCAAACTCAATTTTTCAGAAACTTCTACCTTAGCTAGGAATATGCAAAGTGTTGGATTTCAGGTAGTTGATGAAAGTAAATTTTCCGATGTTTATGTAATCAATACTTGTTCAGTAACCGAACAGGCAGATACGAAATGTCGCAATATTGTGCGCCGTATGATGAAGCAAAACAGACATGCATATATAGTAGTTGTAGGTTGTTATGCACAGTTAAAACCAAAAGAAATTGCAGAAATTCCCGGTGTAGATTTGGTTTTGGGTGCTGCTGAAAAGTTTAAAATGCATGAGATTATTTCAGATATAACAAAGAATCCGTGCGGTCAAATTCAGCAACAAGAAATTACAAATGCAAATTTCTTTGTTTCTTCTTACTCATTGGGCGACCGAACCCGTTCTTTTTTGAAAATTCAGGATGGTTGCGATTATAAATGTTCATATTGTACCATTCCATTAGCAAGAGGCAAAAGCCGGAGTGATACTATGGAAAATGTGCTGGCAAATGCAAACACTTTGGCTGCAAACGGAGTAAAAGAAATTGTACTCACAGGAGTAAATACTGGAGATTTTGGCAAACATGCACAAGAAAGATTTCGATTTTTTGATTTGATTCAGGAACTGGATAAGATTGAGGGTATTGAGCGTTATCGCATTTCCTCTATTGAGCCCAATTTATTAACAACAGAAATTATAGACTTTACTGCGAAGAGTAAAAAATTTATGCCGCATTTTCATATTCCTCTACAAAGTGGAAGTGATAAAATTTTAGGCTTAATGCAGCGCAGATATAAAAGTGAAGTCTATCGCAAGCGAGTTGAATACATAAAAAAAATGATGCCGCATGCTGCTATTGGAGTAGATGTAATTGTAGGATTTCCGGGGGAAACAGAACAGGATTTTTTAGATACATATCATTTTTTAAATAGCCTTGATATATCCTATCTGCATGTTTTTACCTACTCGGAGCGACCGAATACAAAAGCCGCCGAATTTGACAGTAAGATTTCATCAGCTGAAAAAAATATGCGCAATTTGCAATTGAGAAATTTAAGCGAAAAGAAAAAGCGATTTTTTTATGAACAACACACCGGGACGATACGAACGGTTTTGCCTGAAGAAGAAAATAAAGGCGATGTGATGTTTGGTTTCACTGATAATTATATCAAAGTTGCAATTCCATATCAGAATGATTTTGTCAATAATATTGTACCTGTGAACTTAATTGATTTGGACGATAACGGTAACATGAGAGCAAGTATTTGTAACGCTGAAGCAAAAGCAGTGGCAGTATGAATAAGATAAAAAAAATATCGTTTATCGGTTCTGGAAATGTGGCTACGCACCTGGCAAAAGCATTTGCTAAAAAAGGGATAGAAGTCGTTCAGATTTACAGTCAAACATGCGATAATTCAGAAGTGCTGGCATGGCAATCCAATGCTAAGTATATATGCGATTTGGAAGAGCTAGACTTGCAAGTAGATTTACTCATTTTTGCCGTTAAAGATGATGTTATAAAATTGCTGGCGGCTCAAATCTTAGCTAAAAAACCGGATATGAAAGTGGCGCATACTTCCGGCTCTGTTGGGCTTGATGCATTTGGCAATGCCCCCAATTCAGGCATTTTTTATCCTTTGCAATCTTTTTCAAAAACAAAATATATCGCAATTGCTGAAGTACCTTTTTTGATTACTTCTGAAAATGAACTTTTCAAAAATGAATTAATTGAATTAGCCAAGATTATCAGTGTCAACGTATACGAATACTCCGATGAACAACGCAAGCATTTGCATATTGCCGCAGTATTTGTCAATAATTTTTCCAACCACTTATTTGCATTGGCTCAAGAATATTGCGAAAAACATCAGATTGATTTCAAATTGCTCTTGCCTTTAATTCACGAAACTATTTATAAAATTGATACACTGCCGCCTAAAATGGCACAAACCGGTCCTGCCGCAAGAAAAGATTCCGAAATTTTGAACAAACATTTAGCTGTGCTGGAAATTGAAGACCGGCATTTGTATAATATTTATGATATGTTGACACAATCCATATTGAATATGCGTGATACCTTGTAGTGTCGCTTTTTCACACCGTTTTATTTCTTATTTTTGCAGTCCGATTTTATACACGATGAATATATATCCGGATAATGCGCTGAATAAATTAGATTTCCCATTTATTAAAAGGGAGCTGGAAAATTTATGTTCGGGTTCATTAGGGAAAAAAGAACTGCATGGCCAAGCCTTTATTTCCAATACGGATGAGCTTGCGCACTATTTGCAATTAGTAAACGAGTGTAAAAATTGTTTACAGCATGATGCCGCATTGCCACAATATGGTTATAATGAATTAAATTTTCTGAACAAGCTTAATATTATCAATTACTATTTCCAAATAGAGGAATGTGTAGAGTTGTATTACTTCTTAAGTGGATTTACAGAATGGCTTCGCTTTTTTACACCCAAAGCACGGCAGCAACTTTATCCTGCATTGTATCAAAAAATTAATGACTATTCAATCGAAATAGGATTGATACATCAGATTACCTCAGTTATCGATATTGAACAAAAACAAGTAAAAGAAAATGCTACACCCGAGCTGATGCGTATTCGTAAGTCCATGTTTGAAAAAAATCATGAGATAAATGCTGCATTTCGAAGAGCCTTAAATCATTACAGACAGCAACAATTTTTAATAGAAACGGAAGAAACAGTTCGTGAGGGCAGGAGAGTACTGGCAGTGCGTGCAGAGTATAAACGAAGTATAAAAGGTGTGATTTTGGATGAAAGCGAAAATGGAAATATTACCTATATAGAGCCTAATGAAACACTGTTTTTGAATAATGAACTGACTGAATTAAGACTGGAAGAAAAGAGGGAAATAATAAAAATACTGACTGCATTAACGCTTAAAATCCAACCCTACAAAGAACAAATCGACCAATTGCAAAATCTGATGGGTGAGTTGGATGTGATAAAAGCAAAGGCTTATTTTGCCTTGGGCTATGATTGTTATTTACCCGAATTGTCGAAAGAAAAGAAAATCTATTTAATAGATTTTGTACATCCCGTATTATACTATCACCATAAAAAAAATAAAAAAGAAGTTGTTGCCAATACCTTCTATTTAGATGAACATAAACGTGTTTTAGTCTTATCCGGACCCAATGCTGGCGGTAAGTCTATCGTGTTAAAATCAATAGGATTAATTCAGCTGATGTTACAATTCGGCATGTTGATTCCGGCTAAAGAAGGCTCTGTTTTATCTTGTTTTGAAAAGTTGTTTGTCGATATCGGTGATGAGCAATCCATAGAAAATGATTTGAGCACATATAGTTCGCATTTATCCAATATGAATTATTTTATTCGTCATGCCAATGCTGCTACATTGCTATTGGTTGATGAAATGGGAATGGGCACCGACCCTGCATTAGGTGGCCCCATGGCCGAAACTATTTTGGATAATTTGTACAAGAAAAAAGTGTTTGCTGTAATAACAACTCACTTTCATAATCTGAAAATTTATGCCCAACAAACCGATGGAATTCAAAGCGGAGCCATGAGTTTTGACAAACAGCACCTGAAGCCATCTTATCAATTACAACTGGGGCAACCGGGCAGTTCTTTCACATTTGAGATAGCTAAAAAAGTAGGTTTGCCGGATAAATTAATTCAGGATGCGACGGGTAAAACTGGAGAAAATAAAAAAGTATTGGATGAAGTATTGACAGATATTCAAACAGAAAAACAATTTATAAAGGGCATCAGAAAAAATGTGCAACAAAAAGAATCACATCTCTCAGAATTGACTCAGAATTACGAGAAGATGAATAAAGAACTCAGTAAAGACAAAAAAAGATTGCTGAAATATTATGAACAAAGATTGTTAGAGAAATTTAATGAGGAAAGCCGCAACCTGGAAAATGAAATGCGCAAATGGCGAGAAGAAAAGAGTGATAAAAATAAGTTTCTTGAAGTTAGAAAATATATTGACGAAAACAGAGAAGATATCGAAGATCGATTGGGTGAATCTGAACATCAAACTGCGGAGCAAAATACAGCATTTACAATAGGACAGCAAGTAGTGATTGATGATGGCTTAGAAGTGGGTCAAATATTGGACATTAAAAATAATCAAATTACAGTAGGCTTTGGTAGCATACAAACAAAAGTAAAAAAAGACAGAATTAAACCGGCAGAACCTGTTAAAACTCAAACAGTAAAAAAACAAAGTGTAAACAAACAAATGATTACAGAAAAAAGCCAGTTTGATTATCATATTGATTTGAGAGGATTGTTAAAAGAAGAAGCCTTGCCGGCTTTGGAAAATTTTCTGGACAGAGGACTGATGTATGGATTTTCTAAAATGAAGATATTACACGGTCGTGGTACCGGAGCTTTGCGTCAAGCCGTACACCACTATCTGAAACAATACAAGCCCGTAAAATCATTCTATTTTGAAGAAGAAAAGTTTGGCGGTGATGCCATAACTATTGTCGAAATGAAATAGTTATACATTGTCGATTTACTTACTTGTGGTTTTCAAAGAATAGCCATATATTTATGTTATAACAATTCAGGGTATGAGAATATACACTTTGCTATTATTTTGTCTGCTGTATACAGTTGGTTTTTCTAAAACACCGCTAAAACTAAACAGTATTCGTGTTGAGGATTTGCAGGTGCAGCATGCAAAACTTGCCGGAAATAGTAATGATAAAATTATTTTTGCAGCGAAATTAGCCGACAAACAATCAGCAGTTGCAATACCGGTGACATATCACATTGAAGCTTATTTAGGTGACCAAGTCTTTCTGCTTTCTACCAATTATACCAATATAAATGCAAAGCAATTATCAACTGATTTTGTCGAGCTTTATCAAATTGATAACAGCAGTAAAATAGATGTAAATATTGACAGAACAAAAAAATCCATTCCTGTTACAATCTTATTTTCTTCTTATTTTCTTCCAACAGATATTTCAGCACTAGCAAACAGTTTAGGTTTTACTATTGAGCAGACAGATTTTATACACCATCATTTTTCTGCCTATTTATCTCCGGAACAAATCCAAAAACTGACAGAAAAAACTGACATATTTTATATTACGAAATATTTTCCTCAAAAAAATATACTGCTATTCGATAATGCTTGCATTATTGGACAAAGCCAGATAAATGGACCAATTCCATTTGGATTTAATCTGGATGGCAGTGGCAATAATATAGGAATCTGGGATGAAGGTACTGTGGGTCAGAATTTTGAGTTACCGGCTTCAAAAAACATAAATATTGATAAAGCATTAAATTTTCCACCTTTTACCACACACCCTACTTTTGTTGGGGGCTGTATAGCTTCACAAGGAAATAATTTTTTTACTGTGACTGCGACATCACCTAAATCTGTTAATTTCTATTATGATATCCTGAATGATATTGTAAATGAAATACTTTCAGCAAAAACTGAGCATCAGGTTAATATCAGTAA
>DAOQII010000093.1:0-8479 GCA_035339455.1 Chitinophagales bacterium | reverse complement strand
AATAGACAGAGGCTATCAAAACATAGATACCCGCTTACAAGCCCTGGGAGCCGACATAAAGCGACTTTAAAAATATTTTTTATTTTTTCGGAAGTTTCAATTAATTTTGAAAGAGAATTGGTCTTATGAAAACTTTTGATGATGCTGTATTGGATGATAACAATCCAATTGTTAGTATTAGCTTAATGGGAAAAATCGTCTTCATTGCAATACTGAGTGTATTTGTCAGTATGTGTTTAGTCATCTTATATGATACTGAATATGGGTTTATGCTATTTATTGGTGTTCCTTTATCAATAGGCTTTACGGCCGGATTTATAATGAAAAACCCGACAAAGAGTATTTTTCATATATTTAATAAGGTATTGCTGATTTTCATAGTGATTACCTTATTATTGATTCTATGTAAGGTTGAAGGTGGTATTTGCATAATTATGATCGCCGTACCGCTTTATATCTTATTATTGTTTTCTTATGCATTAGGTCATATCATAAGAGTGCATTACAATATAACACAGAAACCTTTCCTTTTTTCTTTGATTTTAATAAATCCGTTTTTTGCAGGAATTGATTTAAGCATGAAAGATGGATTTACTCAACATATAGAAGACAAACTAACAATAAATGCAGATACATCTATCGTTTGGAATGTTTTAACTCAGCCTGTACAATATGCAGAACCCACTAATTTTTTCTTTAAGTATGGTGTGAATTACCCTAAAAACATGCAGGTAACAGCAGCGAATGATAGTCTTTATCTGGTGTGCAACTTAAGAAATGGAGATGCTGCTTTAAAAATCACCTCCTTAAAAGAAGACAGTTTGCTCCGGTTTGAACCACGGCAGGCAATATTGCCCATCAAAGAATTAACCGTTTACAAAAACATTAATACTCCTCACTCACACGATGCCTATTTTAAAATTAATTATGGCGAATTTATGATTAAGCAGCTTGGTGAAAACAAAACCGAATTATACGCTACTACAGAATTGACCCACCATTTACGTCCTTATTTTTATTGGAATTTATGGAACAGGTATATTATCCATCAAATGCATAAAAATGTATTGCAGACAATCAAACAACGTGTTGAGGCAAACTAAAATAAAGAAGATATTTAATGATTTGGCTGAAGATTATTGGCTGAATAATATATTTTCATTCGGGCTGACTGCATATATTCGTAAGCAAGCTATTGATAAATTAAAGATTAAGCAAAACGAATCTGTATTGGACATTATGTGCGGAACAGGTGATAACTTTAAATACCTCTTCAGATTTACCAACCATATTACTGCCCTTGACTATTCTGAAAACATGCTGTCTGTTGCACGAGCTTCCAATAAATACTCCAAATCAGTCCATTTGGTTAAGAAAGATTTCTTATCAGATGATATCAGTGAATTGAAATTTAATAATTGTCTATGCACATTTGGTTTAAAGCAGCTGCAGGACGATGAGATTCCAATATTTGTTCATCAACTAAGAACGGTTTTGTGTGCTCAGGGAAGATTCTGTATGGCAGAAATCTGTTTAGACAATCGCAGCTTTTCAAGCAGAATGGCACTCAATTATATGCACTATTTTCTGCCGATTATTAATAAACTCATTACCGGAAAAAACCATCATAAATATTTATATTCATTTGCTAAGAACACGGTTCCCGTTCAATATATAATTCAAATTTTGCAGGAAAATAATTTCGAGGTGGATACAGACTTTATTGCTTTTAAGCATGCCGTAGTTATTTCCGGTAAATATTTGGGCTAGATTATTAAGTAATCTTCACAATAATCAAGAGTTTCTCGTATCCTCGCCCCAGTTGAGTTTTTCGCGCAAGGTTTTCAGGTATGAACTTTCCGGCATGCGCAACAACTTGAAATAAAAATCGGCTTTGCGTACTGCCACCTGAAAAGTATCATCCAGGCTCTTAGATCGGGAGTCTATGGAACACAAGTACGTCTTGCTTCGGCATTCTACTTCAAAACTCAACACAGTATTATCCGGTATAATCATCGGGCGCGCATTGAGGTTATGCGGTGCCACCGGAGTAATCACAAAATTATTGGAATTCGGAAACACAATAGGACCTCCACAACTCAGTGAGTAAGCCGTAGAGCCCGTTGGTGTAGCAATGATTAACCCATCGGCCCAAAAAGAATTTAGAAACTCTCCGTTCAAAAAGGTATGTATTACAATCATGGAAGAAGAGTCTGTTTTGTGAATCGTAAATTCATTCATCCCATAATTTACCTCTCCAAAAACGGGCTTATTCAATTCCGCACAAATTAAAGCCCGGTCTTCTATCGTATAAGTATTTGATTTTATGGAGGTAACCAACTCCTCAATTTCCTGTTTGTGAATATCAGCCAGAAAACCTAACCTGCCCATATTAATACCCGCTACCGGGATTTCACTGTCGCGAACAAACTGTATGGTATCCAATAAGGTGCCATCTCCGCCCAAAGCAATTAATAAGTCTGTCTTCTTTTTTATATCAATATGATTATTGAATAAGGCATATTTTCTCGCAGGAAGTATCGGCTTTATTTGTTTGAAATAATTATCTTCTATGCAGAAATCAATCTGTTGGTCTTGCAGTGCACGAATAAGCTGCAAAACGAAAGGAGCGTGCTCCTCTTTAAAAACTCTGCTGTAAATACCGATTGCCATCAGAAAGGTAACTCGAAATGTAAATATACACCTTTATCCAAATATCTGTTGATGCTGTATTCAATTCTAAACAAACGCTGGTTAAACGTCACTAAATTTAAACCCACACCATAGCCGAATTGCCACTTGTTTCTGTAACTGTTTTGGGCATAATGGGCATTATCCCAAACATAACCGGCATCAAAATAGGCGGTGAGATACATATTAAAAGGAAGAAATGCCAAAGAGGAGTTTAAGAATTTATTGTTCTTGTTCTTGATTTTTTTGAGATTTTTTAATTGAAAACTGAAAAGCCGGTAGCGGTATTCATTTTTAAACAACAGAAAATGTTGTCCGTCCATTACATTTACTTCATACCCGCGGATAAGGTTGTCATTATATCCGAATGACTTTATGGGTTGAAGATTATAGGGTTGCTTAAAGGGCCAGGATACCTGAAACCTGCCCGAAAAGCCCAATGAAAATTTCTTGTGTTTTTTCCATTCGTAATATCTGCTCATCATAAATCCGGCAGTAGTCATACGTGTTTTCATAAAACCCAATCCGTAATTGGTAAAATTCATGCGGATATACCATCCGTTAGTCGGGTAGGCTTTCAAATTGCGGTGATCAGACTCGAATACATAGCCAAGTTTAAGGTAGTTCTGTTTACGGACGCCATCCAGAAAATATTCAGGATTAGCCAACAAAACGTAATCACTTACTTTTGAAAAGCCATAGCCTACCGAAAAATAATGCGTATTATGCAGTTCTCTCCTATAGTTTATACTTGCCGTAAATTCTGTTTTTATCAGCTGCGCTTTCGCCGTTATATCCATATACTTCAACTCGTTGTCTAATGTATTATAGGCTATGCGTTTACTGTGTAAAAAATTAAAAAACAAAGCCATCCCCACATTATCCTTCTTGCTGTCAAATGCCGGGATGATATAACCCAAATCGAGGCGTTTGGCAAAACCAAAACTAATTGCGCCGATGAGTTTATCATTGCGACCACTTACATTGTTGTAGTTTAAAATCAAACCATATTGCAGGCGCTTGAAATCATGGTTGTATTTGCGCCACCATTCTGCTGTATTTCTGTCGGCAAATTGTAAGATTATACCGGGACTTAGCGGAAATTTCTCATATACTTTTATGATTAAGTCCAAACTGTCTTCTTCCCAGTTCTTAATATTGACCTGTATGTCATTAAAAATTCCCAGATTAAAAATCTGCAGTCGGTTTGCCAGCAAAATACTGTCTAATTTATCTCCCGGTATCGAATCGCCTTCGTTAAAAGACATTTCCCGCAACATTACATAGGGGCGTGTTTTTTTGTTGTTGGAAAAATTAATCTTTCTGACTTTCAAATACGTTGTTTGTTCTTGAGCCTGTAAACTCAAAAAAGCAAAAAACAAACCAGCCAATATGATGTTTTTCATCCGCTAAAAACCTACAAAGGTAGTTTATTTTATAGGTTTAGCTGAACAGTTAAGTAAACTTAACTTGTACAACACTACGCATATCATATGATCAAACAGAGAATGATAAAACCTATACCAATTCCGGTTCTGCTACGGCTATGTCTTCTTTTACTAAGGAATAATCTTTCAGGTTAAAATGCTTCGTTTGATCCCTGAATTTCCAGGTGAAATCAGGCCAGACGGTATAGTTTTTGCCATCTGCACTCAGATACCAGCTTTTACATCCCGACATCCATATAGTGCCTTCTAATTTCTTTTGAATTTTTTGATTAAACTCCGTTTGTACATCCTTTTTCACTTCGAACGATTTAATATCGTTTTTCTGCATTTTTTTGATAGCATCGACAATATAGTTCACCTGTGATTCAATCATGTATATCATAGAGTTGTGTCCCAATCCCGTATTTGGGCCGAGCATGATAAACATATTTGGAAATTTGTTGACCGTGCTGCCATAATATGCTTCCGGCGAGTCTTTGAATATTTTGTTCATTTCTGCCCCGTCTTTTCCGGTTACATCAAAGTATTGGAAACTGTCGGCAACATGAAACCCTGTACCCATGATAACGGCATCAATTTTTCGTTCTTTACCGTCTTTCGTAATCACACTGTCTTTCGTAAACTTTAAAATACCATCAGTTACTACATCCACATTCGGTTTTGACAAAGCCTGATAGTAATTATTTGACATTAATACACGCTTACATCCCAAACGATAGGTCGGTGTCAATTTTTTCTGCAACACGGGATCTTTGATAAATTTTTTGATATGGCGTTTTCCCAACACTTCTCCCAGTTTTAGAATAGCATCATTATGTATCATGCCTACCGCCTGTCCTTCATTCAAATAATAGATAAAATTGCGGTCTAAATTTTGAATCATGGGTAATTTTTCAAACAAGACACTTTGTGTAGGGGAAAATGGACCGTCAGGCTTTGGCAATACCCATGGTGCTGTACGTTGCATCAAATAGAGATTTTTTACAAGGGGTTGAATTTCGGGTACAAACTGAATGGCACTGGCTCCCGTGCCAATTACACATACCTTTTTGTCTCTGAGGTCATAATCATGATTCCAGCGGGAGGAATGAAAAATTTCTCCTTTGAAATCTTTTATACCTTCAATATCTGGAAGGGACGGTATATGCAACGGACCATTGCCGAAAATGACAATGTTCGCCTTCATTTTCTTCTTGTTCTGGTTGGTAATTTCCCAAGTGGCATTAGTTTCATCGTATTTTGCCGATTTTGCTTCCCAGTTATACACTATATGTTCATCGAGTCCGTATTTGTGTATGCAATGTACGGTATAGGCTAATATTTCAGCCTGAGGCGAAAACTGCCGGCTCCAATGGGGGTTGGGCTCAAAAGAATAGGAATACAAATTTGATTTTACATCACAAGCCGCTCCCGGGTAATCATTATCTCGCCATGTGCCACCCGGTTTATTGCTCTTTTCTACAATAGTAAAATTGTGAAATCCCATTTTTTTAAGCTGTATGCCCACACAGATGCCGGAGAATCCGGTGCCGGTAATCAATACTGAAAGTTCGTTTTTTGCCATACCCAAAAAATATTTAGGATATAAATTTAAGGGCTACGGTTTTTATTCTTGCTTATCCAAGGTTAAGATGAAAATAAGTTAACTTATGTAAAGCGTAAGAGCGGAATGAAAAATCCTTTTGCTATCAGCATAATTCAGGGTAGATTAACGTCTTTTTAAGTTGTTTATTCCATTAGTTTAAAATTGTATTTTTGCCTTGTGTATAAATGGGGTCTTTTTCTATGCTTAGGATTGATATTCAGGTCGGCTGTTGCTCAGATTGAAATTACAAAGCCCAATCCGGTACTCTATTACAATACAAAATACCTTACCTTAGAAAAACCCATACTCCGCAATCCCGACACGTCATACCGCGAGTTTCATCGCTATAATATTATCGAAAATCAGGATTTGCCATATAACAACCTGGGAAATTTTGGTACCGCCTATTATTCATTGATGTTTTCAAACGTAAACCCGATTGGATATAAACATGGTTTTAACAGTTTTGATATTTATTATAACAAACCTGAAAAAATAAAATATTACCGCACCAAAACACCCTATACCTTTTTGGATTTTATCTTCGGCGGTAAGGAAGAAATTATCGGCGGAGGTGAATTTTCCTACAACATTAAGCCTAATTATAATTTCGCATTCAATTTTCACCGTAATAATTTCAAAGGGAAAAGTGCACACCAGCTGGCTGCGCACAATCTGCTGACTTTTCAGCAATGGTTTGTGTCTAGAAATAATTTTTATGACTTGAAATTCAATTTCAGTTTTAACGGCATAAAAGTAGAAGAAAATGGCGGTTGGGCGGTAGACGATGCGTATACCAATAGCTTGTATAAAAAACATAAAGACATTGTGCCTGTTTTTATGGAAGATGCTTACAATAAATGGAACGAAAAAAACATCAATTTCGTACAACAGTTTAATTTGGGCAATAAAGAAGAAATCACTATAAACGACAGCACGAAACGCAAGATTATTAAACCAAAATATACCATAGAGCATGATTTCGAGTTTTCGCACAATAAGTTTCTGTATAAAGACTATGAAGACGACTCCGCTTACTATGAAAACTGGTATTACAACAGCGATTCTACGACAGACTTAACGAAATCATATACCGTGAGTAATGGCATTTATTTTAAAAACTATCAAAACGACACGCAACCCCGGAAGTTTTTATATGAAGCCGGATTGCAATATGCCTTCAACCATTACCAACACATGAATGCTGTTCAAAACTTCAGCGACATTCAATTAAAAGCCAGACTCTATAGCCTCAATGATAGTGCATTTTTCAACTACTCGGTGTCTGCCTCTGCGTGCGTTTTACCTCCATATATCGGAGATTTTGAAGTAAATTTCTCGGGAAAAATCAACCTTAATAAAAAACACGTCCTGGCACTAAGCGGCAATATCTCGACGGCAGAGCCGACACAAAAACAAGCATTTTATCTAGGTAATCACGTTAGGTATAATCATGATTTTAAGAAAGTTTTTCAAGTAAAAATTCAGGCGGATTATGCATGGGAAAAGCAATTGCTTTTTGCTTCCATACAAAATTACTTTATACAAAATTATATTTATTTCGATACGTCATCCATTACCCAACAATACCACCAACCGTTGAATGTGTTGATTGCCAAAATCAGGAAAGACTTTAACACGAAACACATTTATACGGGTACTGAAATATATGCTCAGTGGATTTCTAACCGGAATTTGGTTCGCTTGCCAGTCTTTTACATCAAACAAACCGTGTATTACAAAGGCGGCTTTATCTCCGGGAAGTTGAACGCTCAATTGGGTTTTGATATTACTTACAACACGCTATTTAAAGGAAATGCCTATAATCCGTCTTTGGCTATCTTTTACCAACAAGATAAAACAACCCTGAAGTTTTATCCGGTTTTGGATTTGTTTTTCAATCTGCATGTAAAGCGCACCAATATCTTCTTGCGTATGCTGCATGTCAACCAGGGTATGTTTAAGCAAAAAGGACTTTATACTGCACCCAATTATGGATATTTCGACCGCACCTTCCGTGTTGGTGTAACGTGGCAGTTTTATGATTAATAAGCAGATTTCTGAATTTGCTTTTTACTTGAAAAAAAGTTGATTTTATGGTATAAACCACCACCTTTTAAGGCGGAACGATATCGTGAGAATCAACTATTTTTTAATTGAAACGCTTATCCCGAACTCAGGTTAATAATATTTGTCCGATTGTTTTCAGATCATTTGTCAAAGGTATAATCCCAAATTTGTGTCAAATCCTCAATAGCTTTTATTCGTCAATTTATATTTAGCCATTGTTTCTTCGTTTCGCCTTTAATTCTTGAAGATGTTTTTTAGGGTCTAAGTCGTGGCAATTCCACTGTCAATTTCTTCTTGAATGGCATTTCTCAAAGCAATTAATTTAATTTCTTCATCTTCCAACAGTCGAAGTCCGGCTCGAATAACTTCACTTACATTCTTAAAGCGTCCTGCTGATACTTGGCTACTCACAAACTGGTCAAAATAATTTCCAAGTGAAATTGATGTATTTTTCATTTTTATAAACTTTATTCAAGGTTACCAAAATTTGGTAATTATACAAGTGTTCTTGTCTCGAAATTTTCGTGTTTGTTTTTCGATTAGTTTTTTGAGTTATAAATGTGTAAACCTATTTCAGGACGAGACAGCCCTAAACAGCCTTATTTTTTTTAGTTTATCGCCTGTACTACTCACAGTATGCAACAGAAAACTAAAGCCTAAAAACAAATAGTATTTAAAATTACAA
>DAOQII010000092.1:0-8685 GCA_035339455.1 Chitinophagales bacterium | reverse complement strand
CTATTTGTCCGTGTGAACCCTTTCCCATTAATTCATCAATGAGTGTTTTATCTGTAATGGCAGATTCCAGAATTTTTTTAATGAGCATCCATTTAGTTACTTTATAAAAACTTGCGGGCAAGCTGTCTGCATTTAATACACCATCCCATTGCAGCAACATGTCTTTATAATTATTCAATTCAGCAGAATCAAATTCAATACCGGAGTAGTAAGCTTTGAATTTTTCAGATGGTGTACAGTAAAAGTCCATTTGCATAGCCACATAGTCTTTGGGCTCTGTTTTGGTATGACTGTTCAGCATTTTTTCAAGTCGATTAGCCCGATAACCATTCATATAAATATCGCCTAAAAAATAAGGATAATCATCGGGTTCTACTTTGTGATTAGCAGTGATGACATAGCCTTTTTCCGGATTCAATACATGCGGCATTTGCTCAAAAGGGACATAGTCCTTCCAATCGTGTTCACCTGTCCAGCCTTCTTGTGGAATCAATGCCTCCTCTTTCGTTCTTAAAGGCACTTTACCTGAATTATAGTAGCCAATATTGCCTGAAGTATCTGCATAAACAATATTAAGCCCGGGAGCAGTAATGCATTTTACTCCGTCTACAAAATCATTCCAGTTTTTTGCTTTATTTAATAAAGACCATCCCAGCAGGGCTTTACCCGGCTGCAAAGCCATAGAACACAAGGTAAGTTTTGCTGAACTGCCATTAATAATATCTGATATCACTGTGCCGTGCACAGTATTGTATATTTTCTCGATATGGGGCAAATCGGTGTTTTTTATAAATATTTTTTCTTCTAAAATGTGTGTTTCTTTTATCTTGCCTTCATGCATGTAAGTTGTGCAGGTATCATCAGTAAATTTTTCGATAAATACACTTTCGATATCTGTAAATGCAAGCGTTATTCCCCACCCGATAGCCTCATTATGTCCGATTTGTACCAATGGCAATCCGGGGCAGGTAACACCGCTTACTTTTAAATCATTACAATCCAGATGATTGAGATACCAGATATTTGGGTTGCGCAGTGCCAGATGAGGATCGTTACATAAGTAGGGCATGCCGGTTTTGGTTTTATAGCCGGAAATTGTCCACGCATTACTACCGTTTATGCTGGGCATGTAAGGCCCGCTTAAGGCATGAAACTTACCTGAAATATCGACGTGATTAAATTCTA
Organism: Chitinophagales bacterium; assembly: GCA_035339455.1. Lineage (GTDB taxonomy): Bacteria > Bacteroidota > Bacteroidia > Chitinophagales > JADIYW01 > JADJSS01. The sequence goes on along the minus strand of DAOQII010000092.1, from coordinate 7,500 downwards.
TGCCTTTTGGTAGTGTTATCGGATTTTCTTTTGGGTAAGTATTATTGAGTTCAGCTGCCGCTTCTGCGCCTACCATATCTATAAGCTTGGCTCTGATAATTTCATCATACCAACCCCAGCTTAAAAGCGAAATCATAAGCCGGCTGAATGTCGCCACATCCATAGGCTCCCACAGTTCTGGCTCTATTTTTAATAACTTAAATTCGATGGGTAACTGAAAATCGTCAGACTGGATATAGGCATTTACTCCTGCACAGTATGCATGTATAATCTGCTGTTCTTCTTTGGAAAAAAAATCCCAATCTTGCATGGCTACACGCTCGAAGCCAAAAGTACGCGAAACACGATCGGTATCTAAAGCATCTTTGCCGATAATTTCACTTAGTTTACCACGTGCTGCTCTTCGGTTTATTTCCATTTGAAACAAACGATCTTGTGCGTGGGCAAAGCCTTGTGCAAATAATCCGTCGTACATATTTTGAGCAAAAATGTGTGCTACGCCCCATTCATCACGAATAATTTCAACATCTTGTTCTATACCTTTGACTTGTACACTGCCGTCAATCTTTGGCAGGCGTGTTTGGCTCATTTGTTTGATAACAGGTTTTAAAACAAGACCACTTATATTATGAAGAATAGACATGTGATTTACAAAATTAAACGATAAAGATACACTTAAATGGTGATATGGAAACAGAATGCACAAATAGATATGCATTAGAACTTCCGTATAGCAGAATTTTCTATCTTTAGTTAATGAAAAAATCGGTGAAGTGGAAAATTGCACAGCAATTGGAGTATAAATGGTGGAGCCGATATCTGGAAGATAAGAACCCGGAAGCCTATTTAAAGTGGAAATTGAGTTATTGGCAAGATTTGCTAAAATCTGTAGAAGAAGTTATTCCCTTGCCAGAGCAAAAAACTGTTTTAGATGCAGGTTGCGGTCCTGCGGGTATTTTTATGGCACTTCATAATAACGATGTTACTGCTATAGACCCTTTGCTGAATAAATACAAAGAATTCATTCATTTCGACGAAACGAAATATCCTTTTGTTACATTTCAACAATGTACGATCGAAGAACTTAATGAGAAAGAAAAATTTGATTATATCTTTTGTCTAAATGCCATTAATCACGTCAATAATTTATCGCTTAGTTATGATAAATTAGTTAATTCATTGAAGCCCGGAGGATATTTAGTAATATCTACGGATGCACATCGTTCCTCGTTTCTAAAAAAAATATTCCAATGGCTTCCGGGAGATATGTTACATCCGCATCAATACAGCATGGAGGAATACGATGCATTTTTGACTAATCGATGCATGAAAGTAATTGAAAACATACGCTATAAGCAAGAGCTGATTTTTGACTATATAATTACTATTGCTCAAAAATTATAAATGTATCACTTCGCCATAAGCTGCAGCAAATGCTTCCATAATGGCTTCGCTCATAGTAGGGTGAGGATGCACGGATTTTAAAATCACTTTCCCGGTAGCTTCAATATTTCTGGCAACTACCAGCTCTGCTATCATTTCCGTTACATTTTCACCAATCATATGAGCTCCCAATATTTCACCGTATTTTTTATCTACTATCACTTTTACAAAGCCATCTGTTTTTCCACCTGCTTTTGCTTTACCACTGGCTGAAAATGGAAATTTTCCAACCAAAATGTCCATGCCCCTTTCTTTAGCTTGTTGTTCCGTAATTCCCACACTTGCGATTTCAGGAGAACAGTAAGTACAAGATGGTATATTATCATAACGCAAGGGTTGAGGATGATGCCCTGCAATATGCTCAACAGCTATAATTCCTTCGGCACTGGCCACATGTGCCAAGGCAGGCCCTTTTACAATATCACCGATTGCATAAATTCCTTCCACATTCGTTTGATAAAACTTATTGATTTTTATCTTGTCGTTTTCCATTTCAATTCCGCATAATTCCAATCCGATATTTTCCAAATTAGATTTTATTCCAACTGCACTGAGTACTACATCGGCAATGAAATTTTGTTCTCCATCTTGTCCGTTTACAAAGAGATGAACTTTATTTCCTTCAATTTTGGAAGATATTACCCTGGCTGATGTTTTAATCGTCATGCCTTTTTTCGTAAATATTTTCTCCAAAGTTTTGCCGATTTCCTTATCCTCATTTGGCAGTAGCGTGTCAAAAAATTCAATCAAGGTAACTTTTGTTCCTAATGACTGATAAAAATAAGCGAACTCTACTCCAATGGCACCCGCACCTACGATGACCATATTTTCAGGTTGCTGAGGTAATGTCAATGCTTTGCGATAGTCGATGATATATTTGCCGTCTATGGGCAAAGAGGGTACTTGTCTGGCTCTGCTACCCGTTGCTAATATGATATTTTCTGCTTTAATAATTCTGATATTTCCTTCAGCGGGAGTTACTTCCACTCGTTTTCCCGGAAGAACTTTTCCATAACCGGAAATTACGTCAATCTTATTTTTTTTCATTAGAAACTGGACTCCTTTGCTCATGCTTTCGGCTACATTTCTGCTGCGGTGAACGATTGCAGAAAAGTCGGCATGTGCCGATGCCGATTCGATGCCGTAATCAGCTGCATGTTGTAAATAATCAAACACCTGCGCACTTTTTAGCAAAGCTTTAGTAGGAATACAACCCCAGTTGAGGCAAACTCCACCTAAATTTTCTTTTTCTACTACAGCGGTTTTCAAACCTAACTGAGCTGCCCGAATAGCGGCAACATAACCTCCGGGACCGGAGCCGATTACTATTAAATCATAGTTGTTCATACATTTACTTGCTAATGATACTGCATAAAATTAAGGAAATAATTTTTAGTAGTTAGCTTTAAATCATATAGAAAATAGAGTTTGTTTTATAACAAGAAAGTTATTCATCAATATCTAAAATGTTAAAATATATTTTGCGTTGTTCATAAATCTCAGCATTCATGTTTTTTTCATTACACAGATTACCCAGTTCGTCATATTCTTTCCAGATATCAGATTTCAAGTACCCATAAAACGCTGTTATTTTTGATTTCTTATCTTCTTTGAATTTTATTGAACAATCAGCGGCTATTTCATCAATTTTAAAATACCTGATATTGCCAATAATATGTAATTTTGAATTATAATAATATTCATAGTATTTTAATGTTTTATCTAAAGTATCATATAGAATCTTAATTCTGACTTGTTTATTGTTGTACCAACACTTGTAAAATATAATATTTGGATTTCCTTCAGTAAATACTGTAGTGTTTTGTAAAATTCCATTCTCATCCACATAAAAATAAGATTCAACCTCTATAAAACCTAAGCTATAAAAGTTATTGTTTAAAGAATCATAATTTTTTCTACAATTAGTATTTGGGAATATTCCTATTGCCACTAAAACTCCTGTATGTTTATCATAAACTCTGTGAGTGCCAGCTACTCCATCATCGTTAAATTCAAATTCTTCTCTTAATTTGCCATTTGTTCCAAATTCTTTTAGTTGAATCATCTTAGTTGAATGATTGATTTGTTTGTACGTTTCAATATAGTCAATCTCTCCATTTTCAGTATAGTATCTCCATACACTATCATAAAGAAAATTCTTAATTGTTCCCTCCATCTTTATCATACCATTATCATAGTATTCATAGTGATATCCATTGCCATTTACAACTAATGGATTACCAAGTGTATCCCAAGAATTGTATATAGAAAGTAAAATAAAATTATCTGTATCCCATCTTTCCTTAGAGATTTTTCCATTACGGTGATAATGTGCTATATAGGAGAATGAATCATTTTGACAGAAGTCGCTGTATATTGTACTATCACTTCTGTATTTAACAATATATTTATTTGCATCTGTATTTGACTCAGCTTTATCTGTGTCTGCAATACAAGAAATATAAAGTGTAATTAGAATGTTTTGAAGTATATATTTCATGTTCGCAAATAAATGTAACGAAAAGTTAGCAATATTATTTTAGAGTTGCTAGCTTATAGCAGCAATTTTTACCCGTATTTTATATCTTTACATAATTCTATGAACTTAAAAAATAAAATACAGTTATTAGCAGATACTTATTTTGAAGAACTCATTGCCATACGCAGGCATCTGCATGAGCATCCAGAATTGAGTTTTCACGAAAAAGAAACCATGCTTTTTGTAGCTCAAAAGTTAAGTGATTATGGTATAGAACATACAACAAATATTGGCGGCTTCGGAGTTGTAGGACTAATAAAAGGAAGAAATCCTGAAAGCAAAACGATTGCCTTGCGTGCTGATTTGGATGCATTGCCCATCGAAGAAAAAAATGCTTGTAGCTATATATCAAAAAATGAAGGTGTGATGCATGCTTGCGGTCACGATGTACATACTACTTGTTTGCTCTGTGCTGCACGGATTTTATCACAACTGAAAGATGAATTTGAAGGTACGATTAAGCTTATTTTTCAGCCGGCTGAAGAAAAATTGCCCGGCGGTGCGTCTATCATGATTAAAGAAGGTGTACTCAAAAATCCGGATGTAGAGCTGATATTTGGGCAACATGTATTGCCACAATTACAAACAGGGAAAGTGGCATTCAAATCCGGAATTTCTATGGCAAGCTGCGATGAAATTTACATCACCGTGAAAGGAAAAGGTGGACATGGTGCTGTCCCTAATCTGGCGGTTGACCCCGTGTTAATTGCATCACATATAGTAGTAGCTCTGCAAGCCATTGTCAGTAGAAATGCTAATCCGTTGATGCCATCTGTACTGAGTATTGGTAAGTTTATTGCCAATGGTGCAACGAATATTATACCTGAAGAAGTAAAAATGGAAGGCACTTTCCGTACGTTCGACGAAAAATGGAGAGCCGAAGCAAAAGAAAAAATTGAACGCACCTGCCATCATATTGCTGAGTGTTTTGGAGGCTATTGCGAGGTATTTATCGACAATGGGTATCCGTATTTGAATAATAATGAACAGGCGACTGCTCAAGCTTTTGAGCTCGCTAAAGAATATCTTGGAAATGAACAAGTGGAAACAATGCCTGCACGTATGACAGCCGAAGATTTTGCCTATTATTCCCAAGAAATTCCATCTTGTTTTTTCAGGTTGGGAACGGGAAATATTGAAAAAGGTATCACTTCTCCCATACATACTCCCACTTTTGATGTGGATGAAAATTGCCTGAAAACCGGAAGCGGACTGATGGCTTGGCTTGCAGTCAATGCCAACCTACGAGGTGTAAGCAATGCCTGAAAGATATATCTTATTGAAAATTAGTGGTTTGTATTTTCGACCTACGAGGTCAAAAATTAACTTTTACTTCTTACATGCTTTCAGTTTTAGTTGGCTCTACATTGTAATTTTACAGTAATGAATCTTCCTGATACCATTTTACAACAGTTAGCTAAGCAAATAGAAGGTGAACTGTTTTTCGATAAAAAGATGCGTGTGTTATACGCCACAGATGCATCTGTGTATAAAGAATATCCGTTGGCCGTTTGTTATCCCAAAAATGAAAATGATATTGCTAAATTAATTGCTTTTGCTCATCAACATAAAACTTCTCTTATACCTCGAACTGCAGGAACATCATTGGGCGGGCAAGTTGTAGGCAATGGCATAGTGGTAGATGTTTCAAAATATTTTACGGATATTATTGAAGTTAATAAGGATGAACATTTTTGTATAGTTCAGCCGGGTGTTATCAGGGATGAACTTAACCGATTTCTGAAACCATACGGATTACTTTTTGGTCCTGAAACATCAACTGCCAACCGTGCTATGGTTGGTGGTATGGTGGGCAATAATTCTTGCGGTGCTAATTCTATAGTTTACGGTTCTACCAGAAATCACTTACTGGAACTTGAAGGATTTTTATCCAACGGTGAAAAGATAAAAATTAATGCACTGGGTGACGATGCTTATGCAACAAAATTAACTTCATCAACACTTGAAGGTAATATCTATCGCTTTTTACATGAAAAATTATCAGACAAAAATATACAAAAGGAAATAACAACAAATTACCCTCAAGCTTCCATTCACAGAAGAAACACTGGATACGCCCTCGACTCTCTATTAAACCAAAAACCTTTCAATGAAAATGGAAATGATTTTAATCTTGCAGAACTGATTTGTGGCAGTGAAGGTACTTTGTTTTTTATAACCAAAATGAAATTGAATCTGGTACCGGTGCCGCCTAAAGAAAAAATTGTTGTTGCCGCACATTTTCACTCGTTGGAAGAAAGTTTACGGGCTACAGTATTTGCCATGCAACATCAGCCTACTGCTTGTGAACTGATGGATAAAATTATTCTGGATTGTACCAAAGCAAACACTACATACAACAAATACCGTTTTTTTATAGATGGCGACCCTGCGGCAATTTTATGTGTTGAATTTCACGGAGAAACTAAAGATGCGGTTTTACAAAAAGCGAATGCGTTAATCACACATTTTCAAAACGAAAAAATAGGCTATCACTTTCCGCAACTGCAAGGAAATGATATCAATAAATTGTGGAGTTTGCGAAAAGCCGGTTTAGGTTTATTAGCCAATATTCCAGGCGACAGAAAAGCGGTAGCCGTTATTGAAGATACCGCAGTAACTGTTGAAGATTTGCCGGCATATATTTCTGAATTTACTGACATGATGAATCGCCATCAGCAGCAATCCGTGTATTATGCACATGCAGGAGCTGGTGAATTACATTTGCGTCCTATTCTGGATTTGAAATTAAAAGAAGACAGAATTTTATTCAGAACGATTGCGGAAGAAACTGCAGATTTAGTCAAGAAATACAAGGGCTCATTAAGCGGAGAACATGGCGACGGACGTGTTCGCGGCGAGTTTATTCCGAAAATGATAGGCGAAAAAAATTACGAACTCTTGCGCCAATTGAAATACACTTTTGATCCTGAAAATATTTTCAATCCGGGCAAAATTGTAGATACGCCACCCATGGATACATCACTTCGCTATGAAGAAAACCAACAAACCCGACAATTTGATACGGTATTTGATTTTTCGGAAGATGAAGGCATATTACGGGCTGCTGAAAAATGCAATGGCAGTGGAGATTGCAGAAAATTGCCGGGTAGCGGAGGTGCAATGTGTCCTTCGTATATGGCCACCAGAAATGAAAAAGATACAACGAGAGCCAGAGCCAATATTTTGCGCGATTTTTTAACCAACTCTACCCAAGCCAATGCATTTGACCATAAAGAAATTTATGAGGTCATGGATTTGTGCCTGGCTTGTAAAGGCTGTACATCCGAGTGTCCTTCCAATGTAGATATCCCGACTTTGCGTGCCGAATTTTTGCATCAATATTATAAATCTAATGGCATTCCACTGCGCACGAAAGCTATTGCCAATATCGGACAGCTGAATAAATTAGCTATGCTTTTTCCGGCATTGAGCAACTGGGGTTTGTCCAATAAATTTACATCAAAGATTCTGAAAAAAACGCTGCACATCGCACCCCTTCGTTCTATGCCATTGTA
>DAOQII010000091.1:0-8764 GCA_035339455.1 Chitinophagales bacterium | reverse complement strand
GAAAGCTTGCTGTTTCTTTACCCATCCTTTTTTATGCGCATGTGCAATGGCATCGGGATGAATGCCATCAAACTCTTGTTCTATGCTCAATCCGTTGGAGATGGCTCTGAATCCCTTTATTTTTTGATAGACCCAAAATGTTCCTGCCGTTTCCAGAACAAAGGCACTGTGTGCATCGGCTATAATAAATGAATTGTGATAATAAAACTTCTTATCCCTATATCCGCCACAGGCATTCTGACCATATTTTTCCAAAAATAAAATAATATTTTCCAGAGCTTCCTTTGCTGTTATTGCTCGTTCTAATGCTAATCGCAATAAGTCCATGCCTGTCAATCCTGTATTCTTTTTTTCAATTGGCAGCTTTGTAAAAACCGCCTCATTGCCTATGGCTACGCCATACTGATTTACACCCATTTCTGCCCCCCACAACTGAAATGGTTTTGATAAATAAACTTCCAGCTTTTGCGCATCGGTTTCAACCTCAATATAGGTTGTGCGTTGAGATTTTGAGGATGTTGAATAGTTGGGATAATGAACTATGCCCTGAGCCTCATCCGGCTCTCTGTCCGAGTTTTTTCCAAAAATAACCGGCTCTTCTATTGATTCAGGCAGATATACAAACGTATCGCACATCTATGTAAAATTAAGAAAAAACTGCGCGATATTCCGCTTATTGTTTAATCAATTTGGCTGTTGCCAATAATTTTCCTTCGGCCAGAATTTTTAAAATATACATACCTTCTGTAAGCAAACGACCATCAATATCTTTTTCTAAAGGCTGGTTTAGTATTAATTTGCCATCAATTGACCAAACTTGTACTGTTGTGTTTTTAAGCGGCTGGCTTGAGTTAATTTCAATATGAGCAAAAGTGCTGAACGGATTAGGATAAACAGCAATTTTATTGATTGTGGGGTGATAATTTACTAAGCTCACTATTTTATATCGAATGCTGTCAACGGTGTGATAAATGGTGTTTGTGGTTACGGCGCTATTATAATCAAAATAAATTTGTGCATTATTCTCAATCAATGTTCCATTTGGAATCGTTGATTTGGGTTGGATATGGAAAGTAACAAATCCGTGTGACATCGGTTCATTGGTCAATGAATCGGGTAACTTAATACCGGGAAAATTAATTTGCAAAATATGACCGCCGTATACTGCATAGTTGTATGGATGTGATGATGCACCCATCACTAAGGTTTTCAGATCTAATCCTGTTGAAAGGGTGTCCAGTAATTCTACAAAAAATGCCGTATCGTTGCCCATATTCTGGAATCGCAGCGTGTATTCCAGTTCCGTATTTTTTTCTACATAATGTTCTTGCAAATAGCCTACAGGCTGAGCCATTTTCTCGTTAGGATCAAATGAACTTCTGTTTTGCACACAAGATGTACTGATAAATGCTGCAGCATCGTCATGTGGAAATTGATTAACCAGTCCTGTGCTGTCAATCACACCGGAGCAGCTTTCTATCGTAATACTGGGTTGGCTGGGATATGGAAAGTTGGGATCTTGTTGTGCCGAAACCCTTATTGTTTGTCCATCTGCGCTTAGCCTTAAAACAATACTGTCGTTAGCCGCCAACTGATAATTTTGAGGTTGTATACGCAAAAAATCGCCCTCAATTACAATATAATGTCGAGGTGATTGCATATTGTTTCCAGTGTTTTTAATCACAATAATGGCACTGTCTTGTTGGCAATATCCATAAAGTTTAATATCGGAGCCGTCCCATTGAGATGCAACCGGCGGGCAGGCATTATCGGGATAAATATGCGCTGATGTACAATGCGTTTTTCCTGCAATTGCATCACAACTTAATTGTGCATAAATTTTAAACGAACCACAGTTTTGCGGGTTGAGATTGCCCAATTGGAAACGATATTGGTTATTTCCCAGATTAATTGACGATAAATCAGCATGGGTAAAACTCATATCTGCATCTAACTGAACATCTATATAAGTGGAATGTGCAGTATCATTTCCGGTATTGCAATAATATAGTGTATAATAATTTTCAGCACATTTGCGCAGATAGGGAGTGCCAATTTCTACATTCAAAAATGGACATGTGACTTTGGGATAAAGAGGAATATTTAAGAACGAAAGAGGCTGGTTTACAGTAAGGTTAGCCATATAGCTTTGATAGCACATCTTCCATACATTCGAATTGGGCAATTGCACAGTAATGTTGTATATGCCTGAATCTAAAGGCATATAGTAAGTACCTGATGTGTCTGTGGAGGCATAATGACGTTGCCCGTTGCGTTCAGCAACCACTTGTAATCCGGGATAACCGGTTTCGTTATTGGTATAAGTACAGCTTTTGTCAATGTCTATATAAACCTTTCCTGTTAATGCTTTCACTTTAGATTGACCGTCGGCAGTAATCAAAAAGAAATAAATACCACTGCTGTTTGCATTGGTGGTTTGTAAATTATTTCCTGTCAGTAAATAATTGCCGTTTGATGTGGTGGTAAATGAGGTGAGATGGTATTTTGTACCCAAGACATCAAATAAACGAATATCTTCAAACGGAGTTCTTTGCCAGATAAGATTTCCTTTTTTATCTAATTTGGTAAACGATTTCTGCCCGAGAATAAGAATATTTTCTTCATCATCAATTTCAACTCTTCTGAAATTTTCATCATTTGCCAAAGGTAAATTAAACGCAAAAGTATCTATTTGCAAAATGGTGCCGTCTGTTCCTGAAATAGTGTACTGCAAAAATGCACCATGTGCATAGTCGCCACCATTGATATCATATACTGCCAGATATTTTAAATTTCCGTTTGCCAATTCTTTTTGACAGAGCAAGACATTTTTGTTTGCAATTTGTGTGACATCTAAAGTTGTAATTACGGTCTTTGACCAAATCTCATTATCATTTAGCGTTTTCTTGTTTAATTGAAAACTTGCGCCATATGTTGTAGCGGTCATTTGATAACGATTGCCGATACCTAATAATAATTTATTGTCTGAAGTGATATGGAGTAATGCCTGATCGTATCGGAATTGAATACAGGAATTGGTGATTGGAGATTTATGTTTCCAAACCAAAGTACCAATAGGTGAATATCTGGCAAAAACAACTCCTTTATTATAACAATCAGCAAGGTTTGTCCCGATAACCATATATCCGCCATCACTCAGGGGTTGAATCTTGTCCATGCTCCAGTTCCATCCGTTTAAATACGTTTCATCAAAACCTATACTGTCTAATGACGGAACGGAAACATAGACCAAATTCCAGTTTTTGTCGAAACGTTGCACTAAACCGAGTCTGCCGTTATTTCCAACCGACGGATAAGTATGAAAAACCAAATAACCATCTTGCATAGGAAATAAGCGTCCTTCGTCTACACCTGAGAAATCTAGCAACTGAATAGGACTTAATGATTTTTCCCATTGTACATCTGCCTTTTGGTCAAACTTGGTAATCACAGGAGTGTAGGGTTCTGCAGTACTGTTCTTGTAGTAAGACAACATCAAAAAGCCATTATCTGCCGTTGAGATAATCTGGCTAGAATAACTAAAAGCTTTGGGTTGGTAATGTTTGGGCATATCACCTGCATATGAGCATAACCAACTCAAATACATAACTAATACAAAACAGTTTTTCGTAAAGAAGCGCATCATAAATATAAAAATACACTCAATATTAGTAAATATTTTCTAAAAAAATAAATACAAAAAATGGAAAGTATTGTTGCTTATTTTCTAAAATATTAATCTAATAGCTTTTCTATCAATTATTTATGATAAAAAAAGTAGCTACTGTTTAATGATTTTACCCGTAGAGATTATTTTATTTCCATGAGATATGGTGAAAAAATAGATGTTTCTATCTAATGAAGACACCAAAACAGGTACTCCGCTTTTGATTTCGGAACGATAGATTTCTTTTCCATCCAAGTCATACAAGCGAAGTTGCAGTATCTTATTTTGAATTTGCTTATCCGATAATGTGAGTGTAAACTGATCGAAAAACGGATTGGGATAAATGACATAATTTATCTTATTTGATGGCTCATTTATGTAATCAGCAATGAACTGATATAAATTATTTTTTATGGTATGAAACACCATTCCGGTTTTCACACCTTCATTAAAATCAAAATAAATGATTGCATTGTTCTCCACTCTTGTGTATTCCGGCAATGTGGCTTTGGGTTTTATACTAAAAGAAAAATAACCCATTGAACCGGCTAGGTTCTTATTCGAATCCGGAAGCATAATATTTGGAAAGACAATGCGCAATAGTCCATTCTGCTCAATTGAATAAGTATATGGATCTGAGCTGCCTCCGACAGCAAAAGTGCTGATATCCAGAAGTGGCGACAAAGAATCTTCCAGGATTATATTAAAAGCCGTGTCGGTTCCAGTATTTTGAAAACGAATTATGTATTGTATAGCGGTTGATGGTGCTATATAATGTAGCGTATCAAGTCCGACAGGCAGGGCTGTCTTGTCATTGGGGTCGTAGGAACCTATGTTTTGTGTGCAGTTTTTTACTAAAAACGGCGAATTATTTTCTTGCGTAAAATGTGTAACGTAACCGGGGGTAAAGCCACCACAGTCTTCTACGCTGGCAGTAGCCATGCCGCCAAAAGGATAATAGGCTGACTGTGCTGCAATAAAGGATTGTGTAGTGCCGTCGGCAGCAAAAGTAAAGGTTTGAGACTGACCCGCATTAAGCTGAAAATAAACAGGCGCAATACGCAAGAAATCTCCTTCAAGCACGTATGAAATATTGGGATTTCTCATATCTCCCGATCCCACATTACTTACTGTAAATTGTACAGAATCGCCCAAACATATTCCGCTTACCGTAATTTCCGAACCATCCCAGCGAGAATCAGGTACAAGACATAAACTGTCGGGGAAAATATGAGCCTCCACGCAATGGGTCTCGCCCAATGCACTCGAATCTCCACAAGATAAATAAGCCGTAATAGTGAATGAGCCACAATCTTGTTCGTTCAAATTTCCTATTGGAAAAGTAAAGGTATTATCTGTTGCTGAACTCCATGGAATGCCTGTATTTCTCACCTCTATTTCCGTTGGAAAGGTAACTTTTATAACTGCATTTTGAGCTGTTGCCGTTCCATAATTACAATAGTGTATAGTATATGAGTTTTCAAAACATCGGCGAAGAAACGGAATGCTGATATCTGTTTGCAATAATGGACAGCTGACTCTTCTTTGCAGGGCAAAATCAACCTTGGTGGTATCGGTAAGTGTATTTATTTGAACAGCGGGTGTACATGCTTGCCAATAGATGGAGTCGGGAAGGAAAGCTTTTACGGTATAACTTCCGTTTTCAACCGGAATTTTATAATTCCCCAAAGTGTCTGTTATGCCAAAATAGGATGCATTTGCATTATAGGCAGTTACCAGTGTGTTTTTTATTCCATTTTCATTATCCGGTACACAGTTGTTATTTGCATCGGCATAAATATTGCCCGAGATTTGCCTTCTGTAAACAATGCCCTCTTTGTCTGTCTTTATAATCACGCCTAAACAAAAACAAAAAATCTGATTTAATGCTCTGCCCCCTTTTCCAATAATATAAAACCCGCTGTCTGATAACTGAGTAAAGTTGCGCATGAAAATAAAATCATCAGTTATGGGTTGATTGGAAGCAATTCTATCCGGAAAAAGCACTCTGTTCCATTTTAGATTTCCATTAGCATCTCGTTTAGATAAGGAGTTAGGTTTAAGAAAGTACAAATTACCGCTTTTGTCAAAATTCAATCGTTGGGCAAAATTTGCATTATTGCTTGAGTCCTGATAAGTATAAACTAAATCCTTTAGTCCGTTTTCAGTATGTAAGTCTTCAATATAATAGGTGTTTAATGCGCTAGTTGAATCATAGTGCATAATGATAGCCCTCATAGCACCCGAGTTCAGGAAACACTCATTAAACAAAACAGGCTGAGCCTGATTATTTACTGCAATCTCCGGAAGTGCATATCGGTTATATTGAAAATCATCAGTCTGTGGATTATATATTGTCTGGAAAAGTTGATATTTATTCAGCAAACTGTTTATTCCGATGCCTGATATATAATATTTTCCTTCATGTTCTGTGATACGTAATTCGTGTTTTAACCCGAATAAATTTATGGTGTCTAAGCCAGTATTAAAAAATGAAGAAGGTATGAGCTTAGTATATACGACATCACCTGAATTGTTGATTTTTTGCATTACATATTGCGTATAGTTTTTATTGCTGAGTAATTGAATAAAGCCGTTATCCGTAGTATTTGCATAAGAACGCACTAACATCGGTTGTAATGTATCGCTGTTGATGATGTTTTTGGTAAATACTATGCTGCCATTTTGTACTTTACTGATTTTCTGAGTTAAATTTCCCATGTCATCTTTGAAGTGGCTCACTGCGAAAATGTCTTTATTTTGTGTTAACCATATATCCACACTTCCTTGAAGCCAGGTATCTTGTATCGTTGACAAATCTACCAACTGAATGACATTTCCCATGGAGTCCGTTTCCTGTAAAAAATAAATTGGATGATAACCATAAAATGTTTCCGTCAATACGATGGCACTCTTGTTTTTGCCTTCAAGCACCGATGTTGGGGCTATTCCATACAAGAGTTTTACAAAACCTGAAGCTAAAACCGGATTTAGCGGAAATAATAAACTCAATAACAAAAAAATAAAAAGATATTTTCTACTCATACACAAGGATAAAATTATAAATTTTTACATTAAAATCTTAAGATAAATTACTATGTTTGTAGTGGGGTTGTATTTAATAATACATCGCAAATTACTGAATAGCAATAAATTAGAACACATGGAGAATAGCAAAATATTTAACACATTACTAGCTTTAAATAAATGGGAAAAGAAATCGTTTGAAAAATTTGTACAATCACCCTACTTCAACTCCTCTGAAGATATTGTAAGATTATTACAGTATTTGTATACCCTCATAGAAACTGACAGTCCATTACCTGAAAAGAAAGAGCTTTACAAAAAAATATACCAAAAGCAGGCTTATAACGATCAAAAATTGCGGCTGAATATGAGCAGTTTGTTTAAATTGCTTGAAAAGTTTTTACTGATGCAGCAAATTGACGAAGATGCTTTCTTACAGAAACTGAAATTGATGAGTGCGTATAACCATCATAATCATCATAAAAATTTTCACAGAACATACGAAGATGCAACGCACTTACTTGAAAAACAACCCCTACGTAATGCAAATTATTACGAAAATTACTATGATATAGAGGTAGAACGGTATATAGAAAAAAGAAATCTAAGCCGTACTTCAGATTATAATTTTCAAATGCTCATCAATAATTTTGATATCTATGTAATTGCTGAGAAATTAAAACAAGGCTGCATCCTGATTTCGCATGAGCAGGTAAACAATGTGGACTACAACTACGGTATTTTCGATATTGTGCTGGAGCACGTAGAAAAAAACAAACTGCTGGATGTCCCTGTCATTGCCATTTACTACTATATTTTCAATACGTTTAAGCACGCTGAAAAAGAAGAAAACTTTGAAAAACTGGTTGCATTAATTAAACAAAATCTTCACTTGTTTCCAAAGCTGGAAGCACGCGATGTTCTCATTTACGCCAATAATTATTGCATAAAGATGAATAATATGGGCAAAGAGGGATATGCCCGTAAATCATTTGATATTAATAAAATCGGCATTGAAACCGGAGCGTTTTTAGAAAAAGGATTTTTGTCCCGGTTTACATTTAAAAATATCGTGACAGTAGGCATACGGTTGAAAGAATACAAGTGGACGGAAAAATTTATTGAGGACTACAAAGACTTACTCGAAGAAAAATATCAGGAAAGCTCGTACAGTTATAATAAAGCATTCTTAGAGTATGAAAGGAAGAAATATGACATTGCGATAACCTTGCTGCAAAAAGCAGATTACGATGACTTATTGCTGAATCTTTCTGCAAAAAATATCCTGATGAAGATTTACTACGAGCTGGATTATATAGAACCTTTGGAATACCTGATTGGTAGTATTACAGCATTACTGAAACGCAAAAAATTAGAGCAGATTTATAAAAACAATTACCTTAATATTTGCAAGCTTACCAGAAGATTAATCAGTTTGAAGACGATGACCTCTTCACAACGAAGCTACATCAACAAGAAAAAAGAAGTAACGGCAAAGATTATTAAAGAAACGAATCCGTGTTTTGAAAAAAAATGGCTGCTCGAGCAACTGGATAAAATTAAATAGTTGAATTATTAGCGTTGTAAAAAAAATACTCATTGCTCCTTTGGACTGGGGACTTGGTCATGCCACTCGTTGCATACCCTTGATTGATTCTTTAATCATGCAACAGCATGATGTTATGCTTGCCGGCAGTGGCACGTCATTACAATTTCTAAGAGATGCTTACCCTACTCTTGAAGTTGTAGAACTGCCAGCCTATGATATTTATTACCCGGAGGGCACCAACGCTTCATTTCAGGTGTTGTTGCAGACACCTAAAGTATTGCGAGCCATAAAAAAAGAACGTAGCTTGATTGCTGAAATATATGCAGTGTACAAGTGGGATTATATTATATCAGATAACCGTTACGGTGTTCTTCATCCGCTTGCAAGAAACATTTTTATTTGCCATCAAATTGCTATCAGGGCGCCAAAATTATTTTCATGGACAAACCCATTTTTTTTATCCTTGCACTTGCGTTTCATCAAGCCATTCCATGAGCTTTGGATTCCGGATATAAAAGGAG
>DAOQII010000090.1:0-8957 GCA_035339455.1 Chitinophagales bacterium | reverse complement strand
CAATTAGCCCTAAAAACCTGAACGTTAATTTATCATACGCCGGACTATTTGGAATTAAATCATAGGTCTTAATAATCAAATTCTGAATATGTAGAAATGCATTGTAAAAAATAGTCTTAGTTGAATTTACCGCATTATTCCCTTGTTGAAGAAACTGCGAGTAATATCCTCTGTAATCCCTGTCCATCATACCTTCAACATCCAGTCTGTCAATATGGTTGTGAAAACATGTTATCTGAGTTGACAATAATATGGGAATACGATGTCTGTTTATTGTTTGAGCTATTGCAATATCTTCTCCTTGAAAAATATATGATTCGTCGTAGCCTCCTATTTGTGCAAATAGCTGTTTACTGATTACAAATGAGCAACTCCCTATAGAATCAATTTGCTTAAACTCAAGCGTATTGTCAACTTTATCCATCAATCTGCCTTCCAAAGTATGATAATTTGCATTCAATAAATATCTGCCTATTTTTTCTTTGCTTAGTTTCTCTTTCAGTTCAGCCGGGTATTCCCAATTCATGAGGAAACAGCTGGTGTTTGTCAAGCCTCTTTCTTTAAAGCTTAATATCGCTTTTACAGCATCTTCATTACACCACATATCATCATCCAAAAAGAATAAAACATTGCTTTTGGCTTTAGCCGCTCCAAAGTTTCTTGCCGTCGTTACCCCTTTTTTGGGATTCTGAAATACGTGTATATTTTCATCTGTATAATTATCTTTTAACGCTTCACCATCGTTTACAATAATTATCTCAATCGGGTATTTTTCGACCAAGGGCTTAAGATTGTCCAGTGTCTGTTTTAAAACAGTCTCTCTATTGAAAGTGGGTATAATGATGCTGATTTCCATTAGCGTTTATTCCAAATTTTCTTTAAAAACAAAGGTAGATATGTTATCCTGTTCTTAAGTGATGTGTAAATTGATTTATTTTCTGCTACTAATAAATCTGTCTTTATTTGATTTAAAAACAATTTTGCAGTTCCATAATCATCAGCAGCATAAGCCATCCCTGCCTGTTGCAACCAATAGTTATGAATTATTTTTCTAACTGTCTCCGCCGGAAAATCAAGCGGATAATGATTAAGCGGAATGAGAATAACATCCGGCATTTTTTCAAAAAAGGCTGCTTCTTCTAATCCGTATTTTTTGGCAATGGAATAATACAAGCTGAGCGATTCTTTTTCAAATCCTGCGGCAGCACTTACCGTTTTGGATGCTTCATGCAACCTGAAATTAACCAAAACTGCATCTATGGATTTCACTTGTTTACTTCCAAAATAAAATAAATAGCGCAACCACCACTCCCTATCCATCAGATAATGCAATTGTTCATTTATCAATCCTGTAGTTTCCAAAACTTTTCTTTTTATGAAAGTTTCAGGCTGGTCTATTCTGGCATATGCCATTGTTTTAACAACATCACTATATAAATCAACTCCATTGGTTTGATATTTTATCGTATTTGTCTGCAACACATTGCTTCTCCCACTCAATACCATGACTTGTTCGTCTTTCATCTGCTCAGCAATAATCTTAAACGTATCAGGTGTATAATAATCATCGCTGTTTAGCCAGTTGATGATTTCTCCACTTGCCATTTTAAACCCTTTGTTAATGGCATGACTTTGTCCATTGTCTTTTTCACTTACCCAATGCGTTAAATACTTTTCATATTTCTTGATAATTTCCACACTTCCATCTGTACTTCCGCCATCGATTATAATGTATTCTAAATTTGCATAATTTTGGGACAATACCGAATTAATCGTTTGTTCAATAAAAGCCGACTGATTATAAGATGGTGTAATGATGGAAATCTTTTTCATCCGCTATAAAAATAATCATTCTCTTCCACGAAATTTACTTTCCTCAATAAAGCTCAAAAAGAAAAATTATCTTTGATACAAATTATTACATGGCAACTTGTTTGTTTTGCGGCAATACGCATCATAAATCTTCTGTATTTGAAGACACTGTTTTCAACAACAAAACATTTGAATATATAAAATGTTCTGCTTGCGGATTAATACAAGTGAATCCATTACCCAATGCAGATGATTTAAACAAAATGTATCCCGTAGAGTATCAGAGTGAGGTAACAGGAACAAACGATAACAGATACGGATTTCTTTTTGAGGAACTGGAAAAAGTACAACTACCCGTTAAGAAACTGCTGGATTATGGTTGCGGAGCCGGTCAATTTCTTGTTGAAGCAAGAGACAGAGGCTACCAAGCATTTGGTTCTGAATTTAATCCTGATTTAGTCAAACAGCTTGCTGAGAAAATAAATGGCGTGCAGTTTGTAACCATTGAAGAAATGCTGAAACCGGCTTATTCTGAATCATTCGACATTATTTTATTGAATAATGTCTTAGAACATTTAACCAATCCAAAACCCATTATGGAAATTTTGAAGAGCAAACTCAATCCGAATGGTGTTTTCATTTTAACCGGTCCTATCGAAAATAATTTTAATCTTACTCAGCAATCCAGAAAACTTATTTTCTCTATTCGCAAAAATTTGTTTGGTAAAAAAGCAAGTCATACACCAACGCATATTATTTACTCAAATAGAAATAATCAATTAGCGTTCTTTAAAAATTTAGGATTAGAAACACTGGTATTCAATATATCCGAAGGGCATTGGCCTTATCCGTCCAGTTTGGCTCAGTGTACATCCACTATGCAAAAGGCGATGTATTATATTGCAAATACTTCTGTTAAGATGAGTAAGAAATTTGATTTTTGGGGAAACGTCTTCTTATATATCGGTCGGAAAGTTGATTAATCAACCAGGCTGAAGCATAAATATTTTATTGTCTTGCCGTCTGATATGTGCATTTTTTCATAGTAGGTTTGTATGCCAAATAGCTCTTCCTGCTTATTCATAGCATATACATCGCTATAGTCTTTTAGTATTATACATGGAGTGGTTGCTAATACTTCTTTTGTAAATTCATACAAAATATCACTGTCTGTTTTTAAATGAATTTTCCCTCCGGTCTTTAATAACTTTTTATAGATGGGCAAGAATCTGTTGGAAGTTAATCGACGTTTAGCATCTCGTTTCTTGGGAAACGGGTCAGAAAATGTAATCCAGATTTCATCAATTTCACCAGGCAAAAAATAATCTTCCAGTTTATCAATCTGATCGCGGATATAGCCCACATTGGTAAGCTCATCTAATTGTGCCAACCGGGCAGAGCTCCAAATTCTGTTGCCCTTAATATCCATTCCGATGAAATTCTTTTCCGGAAATAATTTCGCCATACCTAAGGTATACTCCCCTTTGCCGCAGGCTAATTCAACAATTATCGGATGATTGTTTTTAAAGAAATCCGTTTGCCACTTTCCTTTAGCAGACGGGTCTTTATCCATCACTAAAGGATGGGTTTTGAGTAATTCAAATTTCTCAGATTTAGAAACGCGACCCAAATGAAATTTTTAAAATAAATGCTGATAAATAGTAAAGTTTGTTAGCTGATTTCAACCAACTAAAAACAGATAAAAATCTTAGCCGTTGCTCAAAGCAGCCGCACCTGAAACTATCTCTGTCAATTCGGTTGTAATTGCAGCCTGACGTGCGCGGTTGTAGGTAATATTTAAAGCACGCAATAACTCGTTTGCATTCTCAGTTGCTTTATCCATGGCTGTCATTCGTGCACCATGTTCTGAAGCATTTGAATCCAACAAATATCTGAAAAACTGTGTCTTCAAGATTTTTGGTACTAAATCTGTCAATATTTTTTCCTGAGAAGGCTCAAAAATATAATCTGCTTTTGTTACGCCGCTTCCTTTTGCTGCTTTAGTTGTCTTGATTGGCAGATACTGCTCTGTTGTTGTAATTTGAGTTCCTGCATTTTTAAATTGACCATAAACAACTTCCACCACATCGTATTCTTTTTGGTCAAAAGCATACATGATATATTCAGCTGCTTTAGAAGTATCTTCAAAATTCAGGTTGTGAAACAAACCGTTAAAATCATTATTTACACGACTCTTTCCTGCTTTAAAAGCATCATATCCTTTCTTGCCAACTGTCAGAATATCTACTTTGTTTGCGGCTGCCAGATCTGAATATTTTTCATTCAGCAATGCCTTTACTGCCTTTACAGAGTTGGAATTAAACCCGCCACAAAGACCTTTATCAGAAGTGATAACAACAATTAATACTTTTTGAATTGGTCTTACTTGCGCATAGGATGAATTCATCTGATCGCCGAGATTAGAGGCAATATTTTGCAAAATTGAATTCAATTGGTTAGAGTATGGGCGAATTTGTACGATACGGTCTGTTGCTCTTTTTAGTTTAGCCGCAGATACCATTTTCATGGCTTTAGTAATCTGTATTGTTGATTTTACAGATGCTATTCGTAATCGTACTTCTTTTAAATTTGCCACTTTTGAAATTTTAGATTTTAGATTTTAAACTACAAACTGATGCTATTCAAAATTTATAATTCAAAACTTACAATTTCCTATGCGTATGCACTCTCCATATCTTTAGCCAGTGCTTCTACTTTTGCCGTAGACTCATCACTTAAGCCGCCTTTTTTAAATTCCGCTAATACTTCCGGATGTTTGGCTTCCAAAGCTGTCAAGAAATCATCTTCAAATCGGCGAACTTTGTCAATACCCACATTTTTCAACAACCCTTTTGTACCTAAATAGATAATAGCAATTTGTTTTTCTACGGTTACCGGAGAATATTGCGGTTGTTTCAAAATTTCCACGTTGCGTTTTCCTTTTTCCAATACCGCTTTTGTTGCGGCATCCAAATCAGAGCCGAATTTAGCAAAAGCTTCCAACTCTCTGTATTGTGCTTGATCCAGCTTTAAGGTACCTGCTACTTTTTTCATCGATTTAATTTGTGCATTACCTCCCACACGTGATACAGAAATACCTACGTTGATAGCAGGGCGCACACCTGCGTTGAACAAGTTAGCTTCCAAGAATATCTGACCATCTGTAATAGAAATTACATTTGTTGGGATATAGGCAGAAACGTCGCCGGCTTGTGTTTCAATAATAGGCAATGCCGTTAAAGAACCACCACCTTTTACTTTTCCTTTCAAAGAAGGTGGAAGGTCGTTCATATTTGCCGCAATCTCATCTCTATTGATCACTTTAGCAGCACGCTCTAATAGACGAGAGTGTAAGTAAAATACGTCACCCGGATAAGCTTCACGTCCCGGAGGTCTTTTCAAAAGCAAAGATACCTCACGATAAGCAACAGCTTGTTTTGACAAATCATCATAAATAATCAATGCCGGACGACCTGTATCGCGGAAATACTCCCCAATAGATGCACCTGCAAACGGTGCGTAAAATTGAAGTGGAGCGGGGTCAGAAGCGTTAGCTGCTACAATAACGGTATAGGCCATCGCACCCTTTTCTTCTAGTGTTTTAGCCACATTTGCAACTGTAGAAGCTTTTTGACCACAGGCTACATATATACAATAAACCGGCTCGCCACGGTCATAAAATTCTTTTTGGTTGATAATGGTATCAATAGCGATAGCGGTTTTTCCAGTTTGACGGTCACCGATAATTAACTCACGCTGACCTCTACCTATCGGAATCATCGCATCAATTGCTTTAATACCTGTTTGCAACGGCTCATTTACCGGCTGACGGAAAATTACACCCGGAGCTTTTCTTTCTAATGGCATTTGAAATAACTCTCCTGTTATCGGACCTTTGCCGTCAATAGGTTCGCCAAGTGTATTTACAACACGTCCCAACATACCTTCGCCAACGTTAATGGACGCAATTAATCCGGTACGTTTCACGGTATCTCCTTCTTTAATTTCTACAGAAGAACCCATCAATACCACACCTACATTATCTTCTTCTAAATTTAATGCGATGGCACGCATACCGCTTGCAAATTCTACAAGTTCACCCGCTTTTACGTTTGACAAACCATAAACACGTGCGATACCGTCTCCCACTTGCAAAACAGTACCCACCTCTTCCAGTTGTGCTTCAGTGGATACATTACCTAATTGCTGACGCAATATGGTTGATATTTCATCCGGTCTTACTTCTACCATTTTAATTAATTTTTAATGTTGAATGTTGAATGTTGAATAATTAAACATTAATCATTTTTCATCTAACATTATATAATGATTTCTTTTCTAATTTTTTCTAATTTATATCGCACTGAGTTGTCATACACTTTGTCACCAAAGTTGACAATAAAACCACCCATAATAGAAGCGTCGAGGCTTTTGTTAATTTTTACATTCGGATTTCCTGTTTGCTTCTGGATAAAACGAACAATCTCAGTTTCTGTAGCCGGTGATAATTCTACGGCTGTCGTAACTGTTACTTCCGAAATGTTTTTCAACGAATTGTATTGATTAAAAAACGCCCCAACCATTCCTTGTAAATAAGATTCTCTGGCATTTTTAGCCACCATATTCAGAAAGTTTAAGGTATCGTTGCTAACTTTTCCTGAAAATATCTGGTTTAAAATCTCCGCCTTTTTATCTGATTTTATAATAGGATTTTTTATCAAATTACGCAAGTCCTTGCTGTCTTTGAGCGCATTATTCACGACATTTAAATCGGCATAAATGGCTTCAAGCGAACCGGAACTTACCGCTTGCTCAAACAATGCTTTCGCGTATCGTATGGATATTCTGTCTGTAGACATATCAGTTTAATTTCTCCACCAAAGATTGAACATAAGCTTCTTGGTCTTTGGCAGCATCTAATTCTTTTCCCAATACTTTCTGAGCAATATCCAAAGACAATTTACTTACCTCATTTTTTACTTCTGCCAAAGCCGATTTCTTTTGATTATCGATTTCCAGCTTAGCTTCTGCAATTAATTTTACTGCCTCATCTTTAGCTCTGTTATGGGCTTCGTTAATGATAGCTTCTTTCGTGTCTTTAGCTTCTTTTAAGATACGCGCACTTTCTTCACGGGCTTCTTTCAGCATAGCCTCGTTATCAGAAGTCAGCTTCTGCATTTCTTCTTTAGCCTTGTCGGCAGAAGATAAAGCTTCTTCGATAGAGCGTTCACGATCTTTAATGGCATTCACTATCGGTTTGAAAGCGAATTTTCCCATGATAAACCAAAACAATAGAAAGATTACTGTTGTCCAAAACAACAACCCCAAATCGGGCAGAATTAATTCCATTGCATCAAATGCCAATATATGCATAGCAATATATTTTGTGTCTTACGACGTTAGTGCTTTCGCGAAATTATTTCATCAAGAATGAGAAGATGATAGCGATAAGAGCTGCACCTTCTACTAATGCTGCTGCCAAAATCATCGCACCTCTGATATCTCCAGATGCTTCAGGCTGACGAGCGATTGCTTGTGTAGCATTACCCCCGATTAAACCGATACCGATACCTGCGCCTAATGCTGCTAAACCTGCTCCAAGCGCTGCTATTCCTGTAATTGTCATAACTTAATTTTTTTTGATTTATTAATTTAATTAATGATGTTCGTGTTCATGTTCATGTTCTTCAAGAGCTGCTCCTATAAATATAGAAGTCAACAGAGTAAATACATAGGCTTGTAAAAATGCCACAAATAATTCCATAGCATTTACAAATAATACGATAGGAATTGCCATAGCACCACCCAATGATGCACCTCCAATACTTTTGCCAAGACTGCCAAAAATAAAAATCAAACTCACGATACTCAATATGGCAATATGTCCACCGGTTATATTACCAAACAAACGAAGCATTAAGGCGATTGGTTTGATAAATAATCCGACAATCTCGACAGGAGTTAAGATAACCAAAACCCATTTTGGCACACCCGGCATTGCAAATATGTGTCCCCAATAACTTTTAGAGCCATTAATATTAATCATCAGAAATGCCAGTACAGCCAAGGTCATCGTAAAGGCAATATTCCCTGATACATTTGCCCCACCCGGGAAAAACGGAATTAAGCCAATAAGATTATTAATCAGGATAAAGAAAAAGATGGACAATAAAAATGGTACAAATTTTTCGTATTTCGGACCAATATTAGGTTTAATAACGTCATCTACTAAAAACTGTACAATCGGCTCAATTATTGACTGTAAGCCCTTTGGAGCTTGGCCTTTTCTGTTTGTATATGCTTTTTTAGCAGCAAATAACAGAATAGCAAGTATGATGAAACCCAATATTGATGTGAAA
The DNA here is from genome assembly GCA_035339455.1 of Chitinophagales bacterium. Lineage (GTDB taxonomy): Bacteria > Bacteroidota > Bacteroidia > Chitinophagales > JADIYW01 > JADJSS01. The sequence goes on along the minus strand of DAOQII010000090.1, from coordinate 786 downwards.
ACATTTTTAGTAATCGAAAAATCCAAAAACTTAGACGAATCATGAGAAGTAAAATACGTACCTAAATTCGTACTTCTTTTACCTGTAACTGCATCTACCACTCTACCAGAGTGTTCATCCAGTTTATACCCGTCATATTCTTGGTCATGTTCTAAACGAGATGAAGAAAATACGGATAGTTTTCCATTTCTATAGAGAATACAAGGTAAAGCGATAACAAAATGCTTTCCACTAACTGTTGCAACATGAAACTGGTTAGCATCAGAGATGTGGTTCATGATATGTTCTACCACTACTGAAGATGCATCTTTATTGCCATGTTCAGCTTCTGTAGCATGTTCGTTAGCTATAGGCTCATGTGGTTTTTCGGCAATAGTTGTTGTAGCAGGAGTAGCTGTTGAAGTATGTTCTTCTGCTAATGACAAAGATGTCAGTAGTAAACAAAAGGCGAAAAAGAATATGGAAATATGGCGTTTCACGTGCTTAAAAAATGCAGTGCAAAGATAGCAAATAAAGAGGCTAAATGAGATGTAGGGATAAATTAAATGTGTGTTAAGTAGAAACAAAAAAAGAGGCTGATGATCAGCCTCTTTTACAATTTAGTATTAAAATTAATTAATGATACTCATCTTCAACGTGACCAGTATATTTAATACCAGAGAAGAAATAGTGATAACCCGGATCATCAGAAAATTCTAAGTCAAAGTAAATACTATCCACTTTAGACCCAGAAAGAGTAGTACCGGCGCCAGGTAAAATCTTAGCTTCATGCACAGTAACAGACTC
>DAOQII010000089.1:0-9031 GCA_035339455.1 Chitinophagales bacterium | reverse complement strand
TAGAGCATCTGACTGTTAATCAGAGGGTCGCTGGTTCAAGTCCAGCAGGGAGAGCAAGAAAGGTTGCCAATTGGCAACCTTTCTTTTTATAATTCATTTTAGAGGGTCGCTGGTTTCCCGAAGTTGCGGGACAGGGAGAGCAAGAGTCTCTATTTTATCGGCTTATTTTTCTTAATCCTAAATCAAGTAATATAGAACAAAATTTGTTTTAATAAGGTCAGTATAGATACAGATTATTTTTATTAATTTTGATTTTCACATTGACGTTTTGAGTTATACCCGCATTTTCGATATTATAGATTATCAGCAACAATGGTATCCGCTGGATACTTGTTTTGCCCGTCGTGAAGACAAAAAAAACTGGATACGTTATTCAACACACGATTTTATTCATCTTGCCAATCAGCTTAGTGCCGGCTTGCTGAAACTGGGCTTGCAAAAAGGCGATAAAGTCGCCATTATCTCAGTAAGCAACCGACCTGAATGGCATTTTGTAGATTTAGCTTGTCAACAAATTGGCGTAATTGATGTTCCCATTTATCCGACAATAAGCGCTAAGGAATACGAATATATTTTTACACATGCGGAAATTAAATACGTCTTCCTCTCTGATAAACTGATGCATCGCAAAATAAGAGAGGTGCTACCCAAAATACCCACGCTCAAAGGTGTTTTTGCATTTGAAGAAATAGAAGGGGTAGAACACTGGAAAAATTTACTGTCAGACGAGAGTCTTTATATTCGCCAGATTACCGAGATAAAGAACAGTATACAACCAACTGATTTAGCAACCATTATCTATACTTCCGGTACAACGGGAACGCCCAAAGGGGTTATGCTGTCGCATCAAAATATTGTTTCAAATGTGCAAGCTTGCTTGAAAGCCATTCCACTTGAAGCAAAATGTGTGGTGCTGAGTTTCTTGCCGCTTTGTCATGTATTTGAACGCACGATAAACTATGTCTATCTTGCTGCCGGAGCACAAATTTATTACGCAGACGGCTTAGAAACCATTTCCGAACACTTGCAAGATATCAAGCCGCATTACTTTACAACCGTTCCGCGTTTATTAGAACGTGTTTTTGAAAAAATAATCAAAAAAGGAAATGACCTGAAAGGAATCAAAAAACAGCTTTTTTTCTGGAGTGTGAAACAAGCAGAAAGTGCAGAATTGGGCGAGCCGAAATCTTTCTTTTTAGAGTCTAATCTGAATGTAGCCAACAAATTAGTATTTGAAAAATGGAGGCAAGCCCTTGGCGGAAGAATCAGGGCCATCATTTGTGGTTCGGCTCCCTTACAAAAAAAATATGCCAACATTTTTACCAATGCCGGCATTCCTGTTCTCGAAGGTTATGGGCTGACGGAATGCTCGCCGGTTGTTAGCGTGGTGCCATTTAAGCGTAAGTGTTTCAGGGCAGGATGTGTGGGTAGGGTATTGGAAAATGTAGAAGTAAAGCTGGCTGATGATGGTGAGATTTTAGTAAAAGGGCCTAATGTGATGTTGGGCTATTACAAAAATGAAGAGGAAACAAAAAAAGCCTTTGATAAAGACGGATGGTTGTTGACAGGCGACATCGGTGAATTTACTTCAGACCAAAATCTGAAAATAACCGATCGCAAGAAAGAACTATTTAAGACTTCGGGAGGAAAATATGTAGCACCTTCTCCGATAGAAAATAAACTGAAAGAATCTTTTTTTATAGAAAATGTTTCACTTATTGGTGACGGGGAAAAATTTATTTCTGCTTTAGTATTGCCTAATTTTGAAGAATTAAATATATGGGCAAAAAAAGAGAAATTAGCCTTTAATTCTCCTGAAGATTTGATACAACTTACAGAAACAAAACAACTTTACAAGGAAATAATTACCGAATTAAATGTTAACTTTGGAAAAGTAGAACAGGTTAAGCATTTTGAGCTACTGGCTGATGAATGGTCTGTTGATAACGGACTGCTCACCGCAACCATGAAATTGAGAAGAAAACGCATTAAAGAAAAATATTCGGATCTAATCCGGCAGATTTATAACAAAAATACACCTTATGGAAGTTAGAAGACTTTTTGATTTTTTGCATTACCAGAAAGAAAATCATCCCCAAAAGATTGCAATAGCATCGATGAAATTTGATAAATGGTGGGAGTGCAGTACGGATGAGCTCATAGAGAAATCGGATAAATTTAGTTTGGGACTTTTAAAGCTTGGAATAAACGTAGGAGATAAAATTGCGGTAATTACATCAGCCAACCGTACAGAATGGAATATCTGCGATCAGGGCATTGGACAAATCGGTGCAATCAATGTGCCACTATACCCTACTATTTCTGAAAGCGATTATGAACATATTTTAAAACATTCTGAATCTAAGCTTTGTATCGTTTCAGATGAAAAATTATTTGAAAAAGTAAAGAATTTGAAAAACAGAGTACCTTCTTTGCAAGAAATATACACCTTTGATAACGTGCCGGGAGCTAAGAATTACGAAGAAATTATGACACTGGGGCATGACGATGATGTTTCTAAAATTAAAGCGATTTCTGACACCATCACCCCAGATTCATTGGCTACGCTGATTTATACTTCTGGTACTACAGGAGTGCCTAAAGGGGTGATGCTTTCTCATAATAATATCGTATCTAATGTATTGACTGTTGGCGCTGAACTGCCCATTGAGCCCGGTCAAAGTGCTTTGAGCTTTTTACCACTTTGCCATATCTTCGAGCGCATGGTTATTTATACTTATCTGTATGCAGGCATCAATGTTTATTACTCTGATATCGATACCTTGTCGGATAAATTAGGATTTGTAAAACCGCACTTCTTTACTACCGTACCCCGATTACTGGAAAAAGTTTATGAAAAAGTGATGACGGGCGGTTTGCAATCTACAGGCATCAAAAAGAAATTGTTTTTATGGGCAATGGACTTGGCAGACAAATATGATTACGATCAAAAACCATCATTCATGTTTACCATTGCCGACAAACTTGTTTTCAGCAAAATCAGAGAACGGCTTGGCGGCAGAGTAAAAGGTATAGTAACCGGTTCAGCAGCATGTCCGCTTAAAATAGCCAGAGTGTTTTCAGCTATGGGTATTCCAATCCGCGAGGGTTACGGCCTTACAGAAACTTCTCCGGTAATTACATTTAACCGTTTTTCTGAAGGCGGAGCCATGCTTGGCACTGTAGGTATGCCGATAAAAGATGTGGAGGTGAAGATAGCCGAAGACGGTGAGATTTTGGCTAAAGGACCCAACATTATGATGGGTTATTATAAGGAACTGGAAAAAACGCGTGAAGTGCTGACAGAAGACGGGTGGTTCTCCACCGGAGATGTGGGTACGTTTGTTACCAACTATGCGGGAAATAAGTTCTTGAAAATTACTGACCGCAAAAAAGAATTATTGAAAACATCAGGAGGAAAATATGTTGCTCCTGCACCCATCGAAAGCAAATTCAGGGAAAATTTCTTTGTAGAGCAAATCATGGTAGTAGGCGAAAGCAAAAAGTTTGTTTCCGCACTGATTGTTCCTGCTTATGCACAATTAGAACAATTTGCCAAAGAAAACACTATCACGTATTCTACTAAAGACGAGTTGATAAACAATCCGAAAGTGATTGCAAAATATCAGAGTATTGTTGATGAGTTGAATCCAAATTTTTCACATATTGAGCAAATTAAAAAGTTCAAATTACTGGCTAATGAATGGACACCGGACACGGGTGAGCTTACGCCTACGATGAAGTTGAAAAGAAAAATCATTAATGATAAGTACGCTAAAGAAATTGATGCCATCTATAACGATTAATGACTGATTTACATTTCTTAGAGATAAGCATTCTTGCTTAATACACCAAACAATATTTCACTATTGCTGATGTTGTTGTATCAATAAAGCCGGCGCAATGCGTGTTTGCTCTTTCTGCATCAATACGGTATTCGTATCTTCAAATACCGTTCCGTCTTCGTAACCTACCGATACATATACCAATAAATCTTGATTGGCCGGCCCTTTGAAGGTGCCTTTTATAGGAGTGCAGTCTGCAAAATCTCTTCCTACGGCTAATTGAATATGGTTTACATTGGCATAGCAATTATTAGTAGGGTCAATACCTATCCATCCGAAATTGGGCAAATACACATCTACCCAGGCATGTGTTGCCCCTTCGCCTCGCATTCCGCTCTTGTTGGGACAAATATATCCGCTCACATAACGGGAAGGGATTTGTAAAGTGCGCAAAATATGTAAAAGCAAATGGGCAAAATCCTGACAGACACCTGATTTTAATTGAATAATTTCATCGATAGTCGTCTCAATAGTCGTGATGCCTTTTACATATTTATAGTTCTCATAAATATATTTGTTTATTATTAACGCAGCTTGAAGGGGCGGTTGTTTGCGAAGTGCCAGTTGTTCAATTAAATCATCAATAAGCTCCTGGTTTTCAATTTTCTCTTTCAGGGCATAATCAAACAAGATAATATCGCTCTTGATTTGTTCATGAATCTCGACCCATTCTTGCATGGATGAACGGCTCTCATCAATTTCCTGACCAATGGTTCGTACAATCAGGCGGCTGTCTATGACCAATTCATGATGCGGAGGATTCTGAGTGAAATACCCGGTTGCATTACCCCAGTAATCAAAAAACCTAAAGATATCCGGATTGCCGCTTATCTTAATTTCTTGACTCAATATGTCCTGTCCTTCTTTAGGGAATGGAAATATTTTTATCTGATTGGCATTTTCAATCACCTCACGGTCGTATAGATATTTGGTAATATGGTGAATCTTGTAAATGGACATAAATGAGATAAAGAATGGGATTAACGATAGGCAAAATAGATTTTACTGAGCTCACTGCTAAACTGATAAAGTTCTTCGCGCAATTCTTCAAGAAAATTATGCAATCCTATTTGCTGGATAGATTGCAGATCGGCATATTCAATCTGACTTTTCAGCTTGCCGATTTTTCTCAGCAATGTTTTTTCATCATCTGTATTTTCATGTGCCAGTTTTTCCATAATGAAATAAATCTTTTTCACAGAATATAAGATAGACCTTGGAAAATCGGTATTCATCAAAATCATGTTCAGCACATTTTGTGTTTGCAAACCGGTAGGATATGTTTTCAGATAAAACTCATATCCGGATACCGAAAGCAATAAATTTTTCCAGTAGAGAATATCCATCGGGTTACTGAGGTCATAATTGATATCCTGAAAACGTATTTCCAGAATATCTGCGGTTTGTAATGCTCTTTCGATATTTTTTCCGATGCCCATAAAATTCCACCCCTCGCCTCTTGGCATCGTTACTTCAGCTACTCCGTAATAAAATAAACTCTGGTCTATAAGCGAGCTGATAGCATAAGCCTGCTGATTAGTATCGAGCAATTCATCTATTCTGCCGGAGCTAAACCGAAGATAATATTCGTTGATGCTTTCCCAAACTTCTTTAGTGATTTGGTCTTGTAATCCGCGTGCATTCTCTCTGGCCTTTGTAATAATGGAGCGAATAGAATTTTCATTTTGTTTGTCAGAAATGATATATTTTAATACCTCTTGCGACTGATGGCGCATGCTGTTGATTTTATCATCCTCCAGATAAGTAAAGATGGACAAAACAGGTTGCCAGTCATAAGCATGGCTTCCGCTATGGTCTAAGGAAGTGGCATAATTAATTTTCAGCATGCGCAACATGCCTTCAGCCCGCTCTACATAGCGGTTCATCCAAAATAACGAATCTGCAATTCTACTCAACATACACTACTCAATATGTAATATAAATCTCATTTCTTTCAGTCAATCACCCATGTGTCTTTGCTGCCACCACCTTGTGATGAGTTGACCACCAAAGAACCTTCTTTTAATGCCACGCGAGTCAGGCCGCCTGAAACCAACTTAAAACCATCCGGACCATATAAGGCATAAGGCCTCAAGTCAACATGGCGAGGAGTTAGTTTTCCTTGCATGTAACAAGGCACGGTTGATATTTTAATCGTGGGCTGTGCAATATAAAAACGCGGTTCACTCTCGATAGCACGTTTAAATTTTTCTATTTCTTCATCACTTGCACTTTCACCCATCAGCATACCATAACCGCCACTTTCATTTGTCCGCTTTACCACCATTCTGTGCATGTTTTCAAAAACGTATTTGCGTTCATCCAAATTTTCCATCTTATAAGTAGGTACGTTTTTTAGTAAAGGCTCTTCATTCAAATAATATTTTATCATATCAGGAACAAAGGCATACACGGCTTTATCATCGGCTACGCCATTACCCATGGCATTTACAATGCTTACTCTGCCCTTGCGATAAGCAGAAAGAAGTCCGGGTACACCCAAGAGACTGTCAGGACGAAATACTAAAGGATCTAAAAACTCATCATCTACCCTGCGATAAATGACATCCACTTGTTTTAAGCCATGCGTGGTTTTCATGTACACTGTATGATTTTCTACCACCAAATCCCGGCCCTCCACCAGCTCCACGCCCATATATCGTGTTAGAAAAGTATGTTCGTAGTAGGCAGAATTATAAGCACCCGGCGTGAGAATAACCACACAAGGATTTTGCATCTGATTGGGTGCGAGCGTAACTAATATTTTTTGCAGTTCTAAAGGATAATCGCTGACGCGTCTTACGTTGTAGCGGTTCATCAGCTCTGGAAAAATTGATTTGGTTACATCTCGGTTCTCCATCATATAGGATACACCGGAGGGCGTGCGCAGATTGTCTTCCAGTACATAATACGTGCCATCAGCATCGCGCACTAAATCGATGCCTGCAATATGTACATAAATATTATGCGGTACATCTATGCCAAATACTTCCCGGTTATAATGCGGGCAAGTAGCTATCAAATCTACCGGAGCAATGCCCTCTTTGAGGATGTTTTGTTCGTGGTAAATATCATGGATAAACAAGTTGAGTGCTTTCATCCGTTGCTCGATGCCTCTGGAGATAAAATCCCATTCGTTAGCTGTAATAATTCGGGGTATGATATCAAACGGGAAAATGCGTTCAATGCCTTCATCACCGGAATAGACCGTAAAAGTTATTCCTTGATTCATGAACATTTTTTTTGCAATTTCCTCTTTCTGGTTCAATACGGAAATATCCATATTATTCAGCTCGTCAAACAGATTCTGATAATGCGGACGAATACGACCGTCTGCAAAGGCCATTTCGTCCCAGAAATTTTCTTTAGTTTGATATTTGTCGAACAACATAAATTAACTTCCTCAACTTACTACATTTTTTTTGGAAATAAAAATGAGATAAAACGAATGATGAAGATTGAGCAATATTAAAGAAATATCACACCTTATATCACATAGTGTGTGAACGACAATTTCTTGTAATTTAGTTGTATGAAATTAACTTTCTCTATTTTGATACTGATGCTGAATATGCTTATTATGCCTGTTATTGCTCAAAACCAATCCTATAAATCTATCCCGTTTGCCAAGCCCATGGATTTGCCATTTGATTTAGCAGGATGTTTTGCCGAGCCTCGTCCGTCACATTTCCATTCCGGTATTGATATTAAAACCAACGAGAAAGAAGGCTATCCTGTTTATGCTATTTATGATGGCTACATATCCCGGATAAAAGTATCGGCATTTGGCTACGGCAAGGCGCTTTATATCACCCATACAAACGGATTTACCAGCGTTTATGGGCATCTCAGTCGGTTTACAGATGAAATTGAAAAGTATGTACACGATGAAATTTATAAACAGCAATTATCCGAAATTGATATTTACCCTGCTTCAAATAAGCTTCCTGTAAAAAAAGAACAACAAGTAGCCTACTCCGGAAATACAGGCGGCAGCAGCGGTCCGCATTTGCATTTTGAAATTCGTGATACAAAAACAGAACATGCGCTTAATCCGATTTTGTTTAATTATGCATACAAAGACAATCAAGCACCCACTATTTCAGAATTAAAGATTTACAACATCAACGAAAGCTATTACAGCGCAGAAACAAATGCCATTAAATTAAAAAAGATAGATGATTATCTAAGCCCTTCTGGTCCGGTAGTGGCAACTGCCAACACAATAGGATTTTCTTTAAAAGGATATGATGCGCAAGAAAATTCTACTAACAAAAACGGGATATACCGTATTGAATTATATGCAAACAATATCCTTCAATATGCTTTTACTCAAGATGAAATTGATTTTTCTACTACACGAGGGGTGGCGGCTTTTGTAGATTTTAAAGAACAATGTACGTCAAGTTTGGACAATTATTTGTGTTTTAAATTGCCCAACAATCCGTTAAAGATATTTGACAACCTCAGTACTACCGGCATCCTGCGGGTGAAAGATAAAGACACGCTTGCCATTTTGATCCGATGTTTTGATGTCAATAAAAATGAAACGCAAGTTCGATTTAAATTAACTGTTAACTTAACGCCAAAGCCGAGTAAAAAAAATGCATTTAACTATGCTAAAAAGAACCTGTTGCAAAAACCGAAATGTCATGTTTCTTTTCCCGAAAATACATTTTACGACCATCTGACTTTATCTTATGCCATGGATACTGCTAAAAAATCGGGCATTTACTCGAGTATTCATAAAATAGGTAACAATCAGTTTATTCCATTATACAAATCAAGTGAGATAGAAATAATGAGTCGAAAACTTCCTGTAGCAGACAGAAACAAAGCTTGTATTGTAGTGCGCAATCACAAGGGAAAAGAAAAGTTTTTGACAACAGAAACCCATGCCAACTGGCTGACTGCACAAACTAAAGAACTCGGTGATTTTTATATTAAAACAGATAAAGAGAAACCTCAAATCAGCCTGCTCAATGCAAGACAAGATTCATTCAAGGATAATCGCATTCTGGTCAAAATCACAGACACGCGATCGGGAATAAAATCTTATGTGGGCTATATTGACGGCAACTGGATAAATTTTTATTACGATGCCAAAGAAGACACTATTGAATACCAGATGGATGAATTTTGTAAAAGCGGCACACATGAATTGAAAATTATTGTTACCGACCAAG
>DAOQII010000088.1:0-9058 GCA_035339455.1 Chitinophagales bacterium | reverse complement strand
CAGTGCCTAAAAAATCTGAACCCGCCAAGCCAGAACCGAAATTGAAAAAGCAAGATGAAAAGCTGAAAACACCGGTGAAAACTGAAAAAGAAATTAAACCACCGCTGAAATCGACTAAAATAGAAGCTGAAAAAAATAACTCCAAAACTGATAGTACGAGTAAAACAACGCCAGCTAAATCTTCAGATAAAAAACAACCTGAAAAAAAAGGTAAAACAACTGATGTACCTCCGGCTAAATTTGTAATGCCACCACCACAACCCGGTGTAAAAAGAAAAGTAATAGTTGATTATAAAAATGTACCGGATGAAGTCTTGAGGGCATTATATGAAAAATATCCGCATGGGTATAATAAGGCAATTATACGTTTTATGAATGCTAAAAAAGAAATGGTATCTGCTGTGCCTATCGAGCTGGAAGACGTTTCTTATTTGGTAAAAGTTTCTACGCAATTGCAAAAAATGGTAGACGATTATGATGAGGATGAAATGTTTACAGAAGTAAATGTTCCTGCTGAAAAAGAAATTCCTGCAGGTGCAGGCGGAGACTTTGATGAATTCGACAGAAGTGATGACGATGATGCTCCTAAATCAAAATCTAAAGGCAGAGTAAGAAGTGCTGATGATTTGGAATATGGTTTTGATGATGAAGAGGAGGAAGATGATGACGACGACGATGACGATGATGATAATGAAAGCGATGATGTTACTGATGATGATGACGATGAATAGTCTATCAGTACGATTATAAAAAAAGAGGTTGCACTTGAGCAACCTCTTTTTTACTTACAAAGATATTACATTAATTATTTGGAGCTCCTGCATTTATCCAGCAAAGCATAGAATCTTTTTGAGCACTAGTTAAAGAACTTCCCTCGGGCATTCCGCCACTTGCAACTTCAGACTTGATATGCTCCTTATGTGTTACTATAAGAGCATAAGTGCTTAAATCTACACCATCAGCTTTAGTAGTGCTATTGTGACAGCCTGATGTAGCACATCTTGCTTGTATTAATGGATTCACACTTGAAGCAAATGAAGGTGTTGTACTGCCACAGGTTGGTACATAATCTGAACTGTTCTTTTTACAGGCAATCATCGTAAATAGCACAGAGGAAACGAGATAAAGGAATCTGATTTTCATAAAAAATTGTTTTGGTGTTTAATATAACGGTGAAAATAAACGGATATTTTTATAGATTCATAGATTTTTTAAAAAAATATCGCATAAAATTGTTAAAAATCAGTTAGATTTAAGGATTATTCATAATGTGATGCAGAAAATAAGATACTCTATCTTACTTCTTTTGGTATGCTTTGTTCTAATTAGTTGTAAAAAGGAAAATAGCAATCAACAAGGCTTGCAGCTTTTGCATGCTGAAATTGGGGATAAGTCCGGAATCTATGATGCAGCAGGCAGATATATGATATTGCGCGGAGTTAATTATAATTGTCTGGGATATTACTGGCAGGCAAATTCGCAAGTAGCTGTACAAAAACAGCCCGAAGAGGCAGATTTTAAACTAATGGCTACTTATGGATTTAATTGTGTGCGTTTGCTATTCAGTTGGAGCAAATTAGAACCCGCTCAAGGGCAGTATGACTATAATTATATTGAACAAATAAAAAAATATATTGAAATAGCCGGCAAATATGGCTTGTATGTATTGATAGATATGCACCAGGATGCCTGGGGAAAATATATTGCCACACCACAATCTGTCAATTGTTCCAGCCCTAATAAAGGTTGGGACGGTGCACCACTCTGGGCTACGCTTACTGATAGTGCTTCAACCTGTAAAAATACGACAGACAGAGAGAGTGCACCTGCCGTAGTGCATGCTTTTGAGAATTTTTGGAACAACAAACAAAATATTCAAACTGCATGCCTGAATGCATGGGCGGAGTTAGCTAAAAATTGCTGCGTATACGAAAATGTGTTGGGTTATGATTTATTAAACGAACCGGGACTGGGTTATAGCAATCTTTTAGATGGTTCTTCAAAAATGAGTAGATTTTATGGAGATGCCATACGTCGCATCCGTGCGGCAGAGCAATCTGTAAACGGCTTTCAGCATATCATCTTTTTTGAAACCAGTATCACGCAAAATGGGAACCCGCTTCCATTTATTCCGTCGTTTGGTTTTACAAACGATAAAAACATTGCCTTTGCCCCGCACACGTATTTTGAAGCTATATCATATGCACTTACCATTGAGCAAGGTTATGATTTACTGAAAACCATTTCTGCATTGTTTAAAACACCCATGCTGATTGGTGAGTATGGCTTTTTTGACGGATATGCGACTGACAGTTCAAAACTGGCTCGTTTTGCAGTAAAAGAAGATGCCAATTTCGGAAGCTCTACCTACTGGCAGTGGTCACAAGCACCCGGCGATCCGCATAGTATCAGCTACGATGGCCTTCTTTTTTCTCAAACGAATATGGCATTAATTGAATTGGATAAAAATGGAAATTTTACCGGAAATATCAACAAAGATTATTTGAAAGTCTTAAGCAGAAGCAGACCTGTAGCTGTTGCAGGAAAACCTACTTATTTATCATCAAATATTAATAGTGGTAAATTAAGTTTATACGCCTCATTGAGTGGTTCCGGCACAACGATACTTTGGGTGCCATCAGGACATGGAACACCCGTTGTGTCGGGTACAAATATTGTAAAGAACGAAATACAGCAAGTAGATGGTGGTTTCCGGATTGCTGTGGAAGTTAACGGAGATTATAAAATTCACCTGAGCTTTTAAGTACCTTTCGATTCTGCCGTTAAATTTAAAAATTACATTTTAATAAATTTGATCTATCGGGAATCTTTTTTTGAAGATTGTTGTTAGTACAACATGGAAAAGATAGAATATATTACAAAACGAAGTATTACAGGGCCATTAGTTATTTTAGTATTTGCACTTATTTTTGGTGGAATGTTTATTTTTCTTGCTGCTGAAGCAACATATTTTGAATTAGGTTTTCCATTAGTATTTGGTGTAATTGTAATTGTTTTTTCAGTTCTTTTCTTTCTGGAAGGTTTCTATAAGCATAAATTATTATTTTCTACAAATGGAGTAGCTTATTTAGATTATAAGAACAATCTCTTAAAAGCCATACACAACAGCGAAATTAAAGCTATAAATTATCACAAGACTACAGGCAAAAGTACAATACATACTGTCGAATTTGAAACAGACCATGAATATTATACTTTTAATAGCGAATATGTAAAGAATTGGAAAGAGATTCTGGATTATTTATATACCTTAAAAATACCTGACAAAACCAATAATTCCTATTATGGTAAATCGAAAAGAACACTTACTTCTCCTCAAAGTTATATGTTTTTATTTGTCGGTATTGCATTGCTCTTATTTGCCCTCATATATGCCGTAGTAGTTAAGTATAATATTGATAAACAAAATCTTGTTAAACGAGATTATTTTTTTACCCTATCTTCCCAACCGGAATATCATAAACAAAAACATGGGCATTATTATACTATAGAAACTCAACAAGCAGCTGGCTTTTCTATGAATGTGGGCTCTAAACATGATGAAGTTGTAACAAGTTATAATGCTAATGACACAATAATTTTACAAATCTCTGAACGAGATTATAAAGTAAAAATATGTAAGGAAATTCAACCCAATTTCTGGGATAAGCATTATGATTACAATACAATTATAATTTATGCTATATGTAAATATGGGCATGAATACAAACTATAATTGTTTCCCATTATTTACAATTTAGATCAACTGCTTCATTTAGCTGAGATATTATTCAACTTTTTATTCACCTTATCTCGATGAAAAAGAATTTTTATCCTCTTTTTCAAACTGTGTTCATAAACATCTGTTTATAAACAAACCCTTATTCTATTATACTTCAAAAGTATTTTGCACATCTACATCATAGATATCTACAGAGTTATTAACATAATTTGAGATATTCACATTGGTATTTGGGACAAATTGTGGTAAGAAGTGGGAGATTTTGTCAAATATCTTCTATTTTTGTACGTGATACCACAAATCTTATGATTGGATTAACCGGAAATTACGAAGTAAAAGTTGACAGCAAGGGCAGAGTGCGTTTGCCTGCCAATCTTTTGCAGCAACTTCCGGAAGACATGCGCAACGGTGGCTTTGTCATGAATAAGGGCATGATGAATTGTTTGCGGCTATACCCCAAAAAACAATGGGATGCCGTTACACTGGAAATGAACCGCTTAAGCTATTTCAGAAAAGATGAAAGCAACTTCCTGCGCTTTTTTTATCAATGGGCATCAACAGTCGAAAAAGATACCAACGAACGGATTCTGATACCAAAAAGATTATTGGAAAAAGTAGGAATTAAAGAAGATGTAACCATAACTGCTTGGCATGATGTGATTGAAATCTGGGATACGGCCACATACAACGCATCGATAGTAGAGCCGGAAAATTTTGCAGATATGGCTGATGAGGTTTGGTCAAGAATTAATAACGCCAAATCATAATGCCATGTATCACGTTCCGGTTATGTTGCAAGAATGTATCGAGGGTTTGCGGATTATTCCGGATGGAATTTATGTAGATGTTACGTTTGGTGGAGGTGGTCATTCAAAAGCAATTTTAAATGAGTTGGGCACTAATGGGAAATTGTTTGCATTTGATCAGGATGAAGATGTAATAGTGAATGTTCCGCAAGATAAACGATTTACACTGATACAGGCAAACTTCAGACATATTACACGTTTTTTGAAATTATACGGCATCACACAAGTAAATGGAATTCTGGCTGACTTCGGCATCTCGTCACATCAGATTGATGAAGCTTCACGCGGATTTTCCACTCGCTTCAATGCAGAATTGGATATGCGAATGAACAGAAAAGAAGGCATCAGTGCAAAAGAAATTATTAACACTTATTCAGCCGGGCAACTTCAAAAAATGCTGAGTGAATATGGCGAAGTACAGAATGCAAAAACGCTGGCAATGGCAATCGTGGAATACAGGGCAGCGCAACACATTGAAACAACCGACGAGTTAAAAGCAATTTGCAGTTCGGTTTCAAAAGGGAAGGAGGTAAAGTATTTATCACAGGTATTTCAGGCTATTAGAATGGAAGTGAATGACGAAGTGAATGCATTGAAAGATTTTTTAAAACAAGCAAAAGCCTTGTTAGTTCCCGGAGGCAGACTGGTTGTAATGAGTTATCATTCATTAGAAGACAGACCGGTGAAAAATTATATGAAAATGGGAGTATTCGAAGGCGAACCGGATAAAGATATGTTTGGCAATTACATGCATGATTTGATAGTCATTACTAAAAAACCAACAGAAGCGACAGCAGAGGAAGTAAAACAAAATCCGAGGGCCAGAAGTGCTAAACTAAGAATTGCAGAAAAAAATAAATAGTGGAAGAACAAGATAATATACAAGAATTGCTACAGGATAACCAAGCTGATCCGGTTGATGTGTCAAAACCAGCACCTAAGTCGGATGGAGTATTGTTTGCCCGATTACAGCGTATGATAGAAATGGTATTGCGCTTACTGGGGGTGGATGATTGGGTAAATTATGGGCAAGTGATGCGTAATGCATTATTTGTTATCAGTATAGTATTTATCGGAGTGATGGAGGTCTTCAATGGTCACTTAGCAGTGAGGATGAACAGAAATATCAACAAGAAGAATGAGAAAATAAAAGAATTGCGATGGGAATACATGACTGCTAAAACAGATTTAAACCAAAAAAGCAAACAAAGTGAATTGCAAAAAATAGTAGAACCGTACGGACTTAAAACATTACAAGAACCACCGAAGAAGATAGAAGTAAAGCTGAAATAAATAGAGAGGTAAGTAAAAAGTAGTAAGTGTGGAGATCCAAAAATTAATCACCAATAACTAATCATCAATCACCAACAAACACGAATGAACGTCAAGTCAAATATCATATTGCGAATTTATATTGTAGGAGCAATCTGTGTGTTGTTTGGCGCTGCTGTATTAGGTAAAATCTTTTATATACAAACCTATCAGAACAGTTATTGGAAATCATTGGCCGATAGTTTGACTACAGAAATTTTTGAAATCCCAGCTGAACGCGGAAACATTTATTCTGCTGATGATAAACTATTAGCTACTTCAATTCCCTATTTCGAATTGCATGTAGATTTTGCATCTAAAGCAATGAAAAATGTAATTTTTAATAAAAACGTCGATTCTTTGGCTTACTATATGTGGGCTAATTTTCACGAGCAATCAGAAAGCGCATATCGAAGAGACCTATTAAGAGCTCGAAAAAATAAAAACCGATATTACTTGTTGACTAAAAAGGCAGATTATACCTTACTCAACAAAATCAAAACATGGCCGCTATTCAGAGAAGGAAAATTTAAAGGCGGATTGATTGTTGAGATGTATCAGGAACGCAAAAATCCTTATGGTTATCTGGCACAAAGAACGATAGGTTTGATTCGTGATAACGCTCCTGATATCGGTTTAGAAGACAAATACGATTCTGTTTTATCAGGCGTTCAAGGCAAGATGTTGAAACAAAAAATAGCCGGTGGCGAATGGATTCCTTTAAAACGAGAAGGACAAATTGAGCCAAAGAACGGCTATGATATTATAACGACTATCGATTTAGGTTTGCAGGATATTGCAGAAACTTCTTTACTCAATGCCCTTACCGAGTACAAAGCTGAATTTGGCTCTGCTATACTGATGGAAGTGAAAACCGGAGCGATAAAAGCCATTGCCAATTTAAGTGAAAATTCGGATGGCACTTACTCCGAGCGCTACAATAATGCAATCGGTTCACGCAATGAACCCGGTTCTGTTTTTAAAGTGGCTGCTTATCTGGCTTTGTTTGATGATGGTTTTATCACACCATCAGATTCCATCAATACTAATCATGCCAGTGCAAAATTCGGTGATGTATTATTAACGGATGACGGGCATAATCAACAATATACTTTCTTAACTCCGGCTAAAGCTTTGGCGGTTTCGTCTAATGTAGCTATCGCAAAATGGGTTACAAAGTTTTATAATAATGATCGTGAAAAATTTTATGATAAATTAGAACAATTCGGACTTACAGAAAAGGCTCATGTTGAAATAAAAGGTGAGCAGCAACCTCTGATTAGAAAACCTCAAACATGGAGCTATATGTCTTTGCCTTGGATGGCACACGGTTATGAAGTAAAATTTACGCCACTTCAAATCCTTACATTTTATAATGCTATCGCCAATAATGGCAATAGAATGAAACCATATTTGGTGCAACGTATAGTTGAAAATGGAAAAGTTATTCAGGAATTTAAACCACAAACAACCAAGCAAAAAATTTGTACAGAACAAGCTGCACAATGGGCAAGAGATATTATGGTAGCTGTGGTGGAAGATCCTAACGGAACTGCTCGATCCATTCGTTCATTTCATTATAAAATTGCAGGTAAGACAGGAACTGCGAAAATGAGCGAAGGAACAAGTGGTTATACCAATAAAAATCTGTCTTCCTTTGTCGGTTTCTTTCCAGCTGATAATCCACTGTACTCTTGTATTGTTGTAGTGGGTGGGCCGCAAGGTTTACTGACTACAGGAGGTGCGGTTTCTGCGCCCATCTTTAGAACGATTGCTGATAAAATAATTACTTCAAATATTAATAATGAAGTAGCTGTAAATAAAGACACCCTGCTTCCTTCCTATCCGATGCCAAGTATGCTGTCAGATATTGCTGTCATAAAAGAAATGAATAAAAAGCTAAAATTAAAGGCAGATATAGGCGATGATTGGGAATATGCAATAATAAAAACAGACAGCTTGAATAAGAAAACGATTACTCAGGTTGCTTACGATAAAAACGCAGTACCTGATGTAAGAGGTATGTTGCTTGATGATGCGATTGCTTTGTTGGAAAACAAAGGATTGCATGTTGGATTCTCAGGTAAGGGAAAAATAATAAGCCAGTCTATACAAGCAGGTACGCCAATTTTTAAAGGCTCATACATTCAACTCACACTAAATCCCTGACAAATTGAAATCATTGCAAAACATATTATCTGATATAGCTGGTCTGCAAATACATGGAAATGTAGCAGTGAATATACATGCACTGATGTTAGATTCTCGTCAAGTGAAGAAAGAGGATGTTTTTTTTTCCGTGAAAGGAAATGCTGTAGATGGTCACGCTTTTATTGATGCGGTAATTAATCAAGGTGCTCGCGTAATCGTATGTGAAGTATTGCCTGAAAAACTCCACGATGAAGTGGTCTATATTCAAACGGCAAACGTAAGAGAAACTTGCGCCTTAATGGCTTGTAATTATTACAATCATCCTTCCAGAAAATTAAAATTAGTAGGCGTAACCGGAACGAATGGTAAAACATCCATAGCTACTTTGCTTTATCAGATTTATTTAGGCCGTGGAGATAAAAGCGGGTTGCTTTCTACTATCGTAAACAAAATAAACGAAAAAGAAATTTCATCCACACATACAACCCCGGATCCAATAGCAATTAATGCACTGTTGAATGATATGGTTGAAGCCGGTTGTACATATGCCTTCATGGAAGTAAGCTCACATGCCGTTGATCAAAATCGAATAGCAGGATTGGAATTTACTGGTGGCATATTTACCAATATCACACATGATCATTTAGATTATCACAAAACATTTCCGGAGTACTTAAAAGCCAAAAAGAAATTTTTTGATAACCTCTCTGCTTCTGCTTTTGCACTAACCAATATTGATGATAAACGGGGGGAAGTAATGCTGCAAAATACTAAGGCAAAAAAATATTCGTATGCTGTAAAATCCTTAGCTGATTTTCGTTTCAAAATTTTGGAAAATGCATTTTCAGGATTAATCATACAATGTGATAATGTTGAAGTGCATTTGCAAATGGTAGGCAGATTCAATGCCTATAATTTATGTGCTATTTATGCGGTATGTGTATTGTTAGGTATGGAAAAACAGGATGCTTTACAGGAGATTTCCAAGCTGAAAGGAGCTGAAGGGCGTTTTGATACGCAGATTTCTGAAGATAAAATAATTGGCATT
>DAOQII010000087.1:0-9133 GCA_035339455.1 Chitinophagales bacterium | reverse complement strand
AGTCGATGTATAATCATTCAGCTTGATGCGCTTGATATTAATTTTCTCATCTCTGCCTAAAGAAATCAATAAAGTATCGGCACTTACATTCGGGTTGAGATAGGATTTGCCCACGTAACTGTCGTCAAAGAAGATATTGGCTTCGCCCGCCAGCAAATTATATTTTGCCCAATCGGTCACGCGTGCCAGCAAATAAGCTGTTGGATCTAATTTCGGCACGGCGTGGTAATTATAAACGGCCTGCATTTTTATTTCCTGTATGCCCACTATATGCGCTTGATTATCCGATTCTATATCCTGCAAAGTTTGTATATCGTACTCTTGTGTGGTTTCGCCTTCCAATAATGTAACCCCATTATCATCTGCTCTTAAGCCATCTGTAAACTCTTCCTTATCCATTCCGCTACGTGCTATGTCCATTGAGTTTTGCATCATCTGAGGTGCTGCAACAACTCCTGAAATCTTACTTTCCATTTTTTTATAGTAATAATCAGGCTGGAAAAAATCAACATAAAGCGGATATAAAACAGGTCGGCTTTGATTGCTTGCAGGGTTGGCTGTTGAGAGTTTTAATTTAATATCTTTCCAGTCCATACCTGTATTTTGTACTACTTTGGCTTTACAATCAACTTGCAAAGGCTCTGTCAGATTTTTTGCGCGTATGTCGTACACGGGCATCCAATAGGCGCTACTTACCACATAGCTGCACTTGAAAGTGGCAGCCGTAGCTGACAATGCATTTACTTTCAATACGATTTCTTTAACTGATTTTTGCTGGTTGCCTATGTCATTTATTTGTTGGGTAATGCGCGTAATGATTTCTGTGTTTGCCGTTTGCTCATGAACCAAATCCAATAATTTTCTTCTTATTTCTAATGCTTTTACGATGTAAAAATCAGCTATATCTTTCACATCTGTTGATTTAAACAGCAATTTGTCGTTGGCTAATTTTTTGTTGTTGTCTAAAACTTCAAGCTCACCTTGGTAAGCTGCTATCTGCTCGGCTATCCAGTCGTTTTCGTTATTCAACAGTTTTAATGAATCACTCAGCTTTTGCGAGACGTCTGTTTTTTTCTTGTCGGATAAAAAATTATTCCGGCTGCTAACTGACAGTATTTTTACATTGCCTTTCGTTGCAATCTGTATAGTGTTTTCATCCATAAACGGTGACACGTTGCTGATGATAACTTCTTGTACACCTTCATTGAGGTTGTCGCTAGCCAGCCGTGTTTCTTTGGCAAAATTTCTGTAAACTGTCACTTCGCTTACTTTGGAGTTATTAATAGTAACAGCCGAAACTTGTAAATAGAACAAGCTCAATCCCATTGCAAATATCGCATTCTTCATGTATATAAATTTCGTTGAAAATACACTAAAAAACTGAACATGTTCTTGATGTAATGTACAATTGAGATTATTTAAGAAAATTTTAGACTACGACTTCCGGATTAAGATTTTATCTTTGAGCACCTAACTGCTTATTTTATTACATGAACCCGCTGAATATTGTTCAGGTTATTGATGTTTTTGATGATGCCCGCAACGGAGCAGTGATTTCTACTCAACGTTTTACGACAGCATTACGCCAAAAAGGACACCAAGTGAAAGTAATCAGTACCGGCAAAAAAAGTCAGGATAAAATAATTATGCCTGAATTTTATCCACCTGTACCATTCGTGAAAAATGTAATGCAAAAAATGAAAACACAATTTGCTTTTCCTGACGAAAAGAAAATTAATTCTGTTATAGAGACTTGTGATATTGTACATGTTCAGTTTCCATTCTGGCTAAGCATGAAATGTATAGAAATAGCACAACAATATAAAAAACCAATTGTCAGTACTTTTCACGTACAAGCTGAACAAATAGCCTACAATATCAACATAAAGAATAAGTGGCTGATAAAAAAGATTAATCAGTTCTTTATCGAACAAATATATAACAAGTCGGATGTGGTTATATGTCCAAGTATTTTTGCTCAGGACGAATTAAAAAGGTATGGACTCAAGACTAACAGCGTGGTTATCTCGAATGGCATCATGAAAGAAAACTTTCTCATGTCCAACAGGAATCAGGGAAGTCCTTATTTTCATATACTAACTGTAGGAAGAAATGCTGTCGAAAAACGCCAAGATATGCTGATTGAAGCGATTAGTAAATGTAAAAATAAAAAGCAAATAAAATTAAGTATTATCGGTGATGGACCAATACGGGAAAAATTAACAACGCTTGCAAACAACAAATTACCCAACCAAGTAGAGTTTTTATATGTTTCTAAAGATGAGATTACGCGTTACTATCAGGAAGCAGATTTATATGTGCATTGTGCTGGCGTTGAAGTAGAATCAATGAGCACGATGGAGGCCATGGCTGCCGGCTTACCCATGATAATTGCCGATGCGCCTTTGAGTGCTGCCAAACAGTTTGCTTTAAATTCAGACTTTCTATTCAAGACAACTACGGAGCTGACACACAAAATAGATTATTATTTTGAACATAGTAATGAACTGCAACAAGCCGCGGAAAAATATGCACTTCAAGCTAAAAAATATGCATTTGACATCAGTGTCAACCAGCTCACTGAACTATATTATAGTTTGCAATAAAAAAGCATCAACATGAGTTCTGGTTAAGATAATGAAGGTAAAAAAATACTTGATTTCTCATTTTTTTCCAACTTAAAAAGGAGGAGGAATTAAAAGGAGGTGGTTATAGCTAAAAAATCAACTACTTTTAAAATGAACACTTATTTCAACTCAGGTTAATAAGTTCATTTATCAGGATTTGTTCACGTTCTAATGATAGGGAAGTAGGTGAAGTATTCGGTAATGGCCAATGGCAATCTTGCTCATAGTATTGAAGCAGTTTACTTATTGTTGCATCAAGTGTTGAAAGCGGGAAATCTATGGCTTGTTTTATTCTCGAATTATCAATCAGCATAAATTCATTTTTGAGCCAGAGCGGTAAATCCACCCATTCATGTATTTGATGCTTATCGAGAAATTCGTCGGTGGCAATAACAACTTCAGGCTTTTTATTTAATTTTTGTTGTGTGACTGCTACAATTTCAGCTAACGTAGCATGAAAGGAAATGGCATGATAAATAGTATGTTGCTGTTGAGTATGAATAAAAAAATCAATCATTGCACACAAATCATCTACATCGGTGAATGCAATGCGATTGTTGAATTTTTCAGGTTGTAAATAAGCCTGACACTTACTGATGCGATAAAGCCAGTAATAGAGCCGTTGTGTGTAATCATGTTTTCCCAATATCAATCCCGGGCGCAACATCACATAATTGAGTTGTGGAAATTGTTGTAATACACGCTCACACTCCGCTTTCCTGGCATTGTAAGAAGCACCAGTTTCATCTGCTATTTGTTCCGGACTACAACTAACGGTAGGTTCATCTTCACTAATAAAATGCGGATTATTTTCATCAAAATCAAATAAACTTGAAGTAGAGATAAAAATATATTTTCCAATTTTTCCTTTTTGTTGTTCAAGTTGTTGCTTCAGTGCATCCGGCCAGTAGCAAGATAAGTCAATAACAATATCCCAATCTCTATCGTTTATTTGATGGAGATCTTCCGTTTTTCTCCTGTCGCCAAAAAGTCGGTTAACCGAAAAATCTTGAGATGAATTAGTCATCCCTCTGGAGAAAGTGGTAATGGCATAAGGTTTATTCTTTGCCAGCTTTGCCAATAAATTCTGACCGATTAACCGCCCACCACCCAGAATAAGTATGTTTATCATAATTTATTTCTAATCAACCAACAGCTTCCGCCCACTCTTTTGCACCATAAGTAATTATGACATCACTTCCTGCTCTGCGAATGGCTGTCAGTGTTTCATCGAGTGTTTTATTGAAATCCAGCCAGCCGTTTTGTGCCGCAGCTTTCAGCATGGCATACTCACCACTTACATGATAAGCAGCGATAGGTACAGGAAAATTTTGTTTCAAATCTTGTATGATGTCTAAGTAACATGTTGCAGGCTTCACCATCAAAAAATCAGCACCTTCATTATAATCTAGTTCAGCTTCAAGCAATGCTTCTTTTTTATTGCAAAAATTCATCTGATAGGTTTTCTTATCTCCGCTTTTAGGCGCAGAATCCAACGCATCACGAAATGGCCCATAAAACGCACTGGCATATTTTGCCGAATAGCTCATAATGCCTACCTCCTGAAAATTGTCGGCATCTAAGAGTTCTCTAATATAACCCACACGACCATCCATCATATCACTCGGACCAAGAATATCTATGCCGGCTTGCGCTTGCGCTAATGACATCTTCGCTAAAATCGGCAATGTCTTATCATTGATGATTTTTCCGTTTTCTACATAGCCGTCATGACCGTCGCTGCTGTATGGATCCATGGCTACATCACTGATTAAACAACATTCTGGAAATTCTTTTTTAAATTCTTTAATCGCTTTTAAATAAAAGTTCTTTGGCGAATAGCTATAGCTTGCTTTTTTGTCTTTAAGTGCATTTTCTACAGCAGGAAACAAGATAAAATTTTGTACACCCAATTTCATGCAGGCTTCAATTTCTTTGATAGCTACATCAATGCTCAATTGTGCTTGCGATGGCAATGACTTGATGGGATTGCGTTTATTTTTGCCGTCAACCAAAAATAGTGGTTGAACTAAATGACTGGATTGAAGATGAATTTCTTGCACCATTCCTCGAATTGCTGCTGATTTTCTGTTCCTTCTTGGACGATGTAACATAGTTAATGTTTAATGTTAATTTTAATTTTAATTTTTGAATATTTTAGTCTACAACTAACACATCTATTTTTCTCTATTTGCAAATCACTAATTACTTACCACTACTCACTACTCACTACTCACTATTTACACCTCATTACATACTTATCACTTCAAAGCGAATTCCTTTGCTGATTAACTTGTCAATTAGTTTATTTCCTAAAGCACCAATTGGAGTTGTAATTCCTGGAGCTGTGTCTATGTTGCCAAGATTTTCAAGTAAGGTCAATGCTGTTTCTGAAAGCATTTTTGATGTTTCCGTATAACCGGGGTCACCACCGGATACTTTTGTTTTGATCTGCATAGTTTCACTTTTACCAATAAATACTACTTGAAAAGTACTTTTATCTCTTTGCTCTTGCGAAGGACCTTCACCACTTTTCTTAAGGTTGAGCAACATGTTTTTTACGGGTGGAATTTGCGCACCTATAATTACGGCGCCCACGCTGCCCACTAAACTAATTACTTGCTGTAATTTTCGGATAGCCATAAACTGCGCATAGTAAAAATCACTGCCATAAACCGAAGGTCTGAGTTGTGCACTTCGTTGCACTATCCATAGGTCAATCACGGGCATAGGCAATGCCCATTTGTTGATTTGCTTTTCAAAATAGGGAAGTGTTGTTGCTTTAGCTCTTTGTTTTTTATTAGTGGATTTATGTTCTGGTTTTTTTGTTCCGAATAAGGAAATGTTTTTTCCCATTTCCGAAAAAGCATTGATGGCAGAAGCATAAGTTCCACCGGAAAAGCTGGCATTCGTACTGACAAATCCGTTTATCGTTTTTTGCTCATTGGCAGGTAATTGCATGGCTGTAAAGAATGCACCTGCATCAGCTGGAATACTGTCAAACCCACAACAATTGACGATGTAAAGCCCTTTTGCTCCGGCTTCAGCACCAAATTTTTTCATTATATTTTGTACAAAAGCAGGCTCACCCGTGATATCGCAATAATGAGTATTTGTGGTTACACAAGCGGCAACTGTATTTTCGCCATACAACGCATATGGCCCTACCGTAGAAATCAGAATTTTGGTACTTCCACTCACTTCCTGCAACGATTGCATATCTTCTGCATCACATTCAAACACTCCAATATCATAATTAGCTTTATTGGCCAAAATAAATTTTGCTTTTAAGGCTTCCAGTTTATTTATATTTCTTCCGGCAATGCCCCATTTTATTTTTGTAATGTCCACGTGGTCGGCAAAATATTGTGCTACCAGTTTTCCGGTAAAGCCCGTACAGCCGTAAATAATGATGTCGAATTTGCGAGAGGCCATTTTATTTTTTTATAAAATTAAGCAACATATCCAATCCTGCTAAGGTTTTAGTATTTTTAATTGAAATTTAATTACATGATTGTCTGGGTAAGTGCTTGGTTTATCAAATATTTTACACCGAAGAATATCGGCGGTATCAGTATTTTCCCATTTATCATTGTAGAAAATCAAGACATAAAAAAAGACAAAATATTTATCAATCATGAGAAAATACATATCTGGCAACAATTGGAAATGCTTATTATTTTATTTTATATCTGGTACGGATTGGAATTTTTGATATTATGGCTGAAATATAAAAACGGATTTAAAGCATACAGAAATATCTCTTTTGAACAGGAGGCATATGCACATGAGCTAGATTTAAACTATCTGAAAAACAGAAAACTCTTCTCATTTATAAAATATCTTAAAATCGGCTCGAAAATTGATGAATAGAATTACCTTTGCACACGAACAAAAATACATATGCAAGAAATTAAATTAGTTATAGTTGACGATCATCAGATATTTTTAGATGGAATTGTGTCACTTTTGGAGGATGAGCCGGGAATAAAAATTACAGGTACAGCCCATAACGGCAGCGAGGCCTTGAGTTTGATTAAGCAAACCAAACCGGATGTGGTATTAATGGATATTAATATGCCGGTGATGGATGGCATTGAAGCTACGAAACAACTGAAACAATCTCAACAGGATGTGAAAGTGCTGATGCTGACGATGCACTCAGAGCCCAGATTTATAAAAGAATGCCTGGAGATAGGGGCAAAAGGCTATGTACTCAAAAATATTTCCAAAGATGAATTGCTGAAAGCGATTGAAACAGTTTACCAGGATAAACCTTATCTGCATCCTGAAGCACAGGAAAAATTAATCAGCTCTATGTCCAACTCGGAGGATAAAGAGGATGACCGTAACTATGATGAGTTGGCTGCTTTGATAACACAGCGAGAGTTGGAAATTTTGCAACTTATAGCTTTAGGGTTAACTTCTCAGGATATAGCCCAAAAACTATTTATCAGTAAAAACACGGTGGAAACACACCGCAAAAATATGCTTGCCAAATTAAACGTAAACAATACGGCTGCGTTGCTGAAAATAGCTTATAAAAAAGGATTGGTATAAGCTTGATTTGTTTGATTTGAAAGAAGCAGGTTTCAGTTTTCTTTTTCCCAACGGGTTAGTAAAGCAAAAGGATTTTCTTTTACATCTTTTACAAAATGTTCCATATCTGATTTGGCATGTCTGATTTTTGAAAATCCGCTATTTTCCAAGAAATCGTCCCATTTTAACTGAGCATTTTGGCGATAATGATCCAGATTTTCACGCATGTCATGCAAAAGGGCATCAACAATACGTTTGCCTTCATCTTCGATAAATGCATCATTTTGAATCAAATCCTCTAGTAATTCTTTAAACTTTTCGATAGAAACGGCTGCCGTTCCTACACTCATATAGATAAATTTTGTCAGCATGATTTTTAGATTTGATATCGAAACAAAATTATGCTACCTATTTTAGCAGAAAAAGAAAGTAATATTAAGTAAAAAATAAAATTAAGGCTGGCAATACCGTTAAATTTTAAATTAATTACAAATAAAACGATATTTCTGACTATTTTGCAGAAAATATGATTACGCAAAAAAGATGGATATTGTCGGATGCTGATGCCGATACGGTTGCCCAATTGCAGCAATCGCTTAAAATTCATCCTGTCATTTGTAAATTATTAGCCATACGAGGTATTGATACTTATGACAAAGCTAAAGCATTTTTTCGCCCATCTTTAGCTGATTTACACGATCCGTTTTTGATGAAAGATATGGATAAAGCGATTGAAAGAATAGAACAAGCTATTGCCTCCGAAGAAAAGATAATGATTTACGGAGATTATGATGTCGATGGTACAACAGCAGTAGCATTGGTTTACTCTTTTTTCCGCGAATTTTATAATCATCTCCTTTATTACATACCCAATCGTTATACAGAAGGTTACGGAATTTCTTTTGACGGTATGGATTTTGCATTTGAAAATCAGGTTAAACTGATTATCTCTCTAGACTGCGGGATAAAAGCAAATGATAAAATTGCCTATGCTAAAGAAAAAGGCATGGATTTTATTGTCTGTGATCACCATTTGCCCGGTGAGGAATTGCCGGATGCCGTTGCTATTTTAGACCCCAAACGCAAAGATTGCACTTATCCATTCGACGAACTTAGTGGCTGTGGAATAGGATTTAAATTGATACAGGCTTTTTGCATCAAAAATAATATAGCTATCGAAAAGGCATATCAGCAATTGGATTTAGTAGCGACGAGCATAGCCTCTGATTTAGTTCAGATTACAGGAGAAAACCGCATACTTGCTAAATTCGGAATGGATAAAGTCAATGAAAATCCGAGAGCCGGATTTAAAGCATTATTGAACGAACTGAAAATTGACAAGAAACTGGAGATTTCAGATTTAGTATTTATTATTGGTCCTCGAATTAATGCAGCCGGACGAATTGCACACGGTTCAGAGGCGGTTGAACTGCTTATTGAAAATGATTTGAATATTGCTTTGGAAAAAACTAAGAAGGTGCAACAAAACAATGACGAACGCAAAAACTTAGATAAGGATATTACTGAGGAAGCATTCTCAATGCTGGAAAGTTCAGTAGAATATGCGGATAGAAAATCTACAGTCTTGTTTCAATCACATTGGCATAAAGGCGTTATAGGTATCGTGGCATCTCGCTTAATTGAAAAATTTCATCGCCCTACTATTGTATTAGCTGCATCTAATGGCAAAGCTGTAGGTTCAGGACGTTCGGTTCCCGGTTTTGATTTACATGATGCTATTGAAACTTGCAGCGAATATTTAGTACAGTTTGGCGGGCATAAATATGCGGCGGGGTTAACGATAGAATTAGATAATATCGATGCATTTTCTGCCGCATTTGAAAAGATTGTAAGCGAGCGTATTACTTCAGAACAACTCATCCCGCAAATAGAAATAGATGCAGAAATAGAACTGGAAGATATCAATGAAAAATTCTATAATATTGTGGAGCAAATGGCACCATTTG
>DAOQII010000086.1:0-9141 GCA_035339455.1 Chitinophagales bacterium | reverse complement strand
TGTCAGCTTAGAACCTTGCTCACATTTCGGAAAGACACCGCCTTGTGTTGATTTGATCTTACAACATAAAATTCCGAGAGTTTTCATTTCTGTTCAGGATATTTTTGAAAAAGTAAATGGTAGCGGTATCGAAAAGTTAAAGCAACATGGTGTAGAAGTTATAACAGACGTACTTAAAGAAGAAGGCGAAAACCTGATTAAGCATTTTTTGCATTATCATAGATTTAAGCGTCCTTATATCACCCTGAAATGGGCGCAATCTGCCGATGGATATATTGGTTCAATTGGTGAAAGAATAGGTATAAGTAATAAAGAATCGTGCTATTTTTTGCATCAGTTGCGTGTGAAGCATCAGGCTATTTTAGTGGGAAGGAATACGGTTTTGAACGACAATCCAAGTTTGACGGTACGCCATGCCAACGGCATAAATCCGTTGAGAATCGTGTTGGGCAGTCCGGATGGAATTCCGGGAAATTATGCGGTTTTCAATGAATCATCGCCAACAATATTTATTTCCAAAAATGATTCTAAAAATCTGTCTTCCCTGATGCGCCTTTTGTATGAAAAACAAATTATCTCCGTGCTGGTGGAAGGCGGCGCGCAGATTTTAAACTCGTTTATTCGAGAACAGCTTTGGGATGAAGCATTTGTTTATTATTCCAATAAAAATTTACAGTCAGCATTACCCGATAAAATAAGTGCACCGACAATTCATGGAAAAATTGCAGAGATTATAAAGTTCGAGGAAGACGTGGTGATAAATTATATTCCTGCCAACAACATCTCATAACCGAGGATAATTATCCAGTTTATTTATTTCTCTTTATAAGCTATTATTAACAGCGCAACTGCTAAATTAAACACCCAACCCAACCATACTACAATTCTGTAAGTATCCATCGGTGGTAGTGCGAGTGCATTTGCAATAAACATTTTAAACAGCCTCAGACTTACGGCAGAAAGAGTGAGCGCATAGCTAAGTATCATGTAATGTTCATGTTTTTTATATAGCCCTTTTCTGATGCTCAGATATGCTATTAGTGTAAAATAAAACCACAGTATAGCGAGCATACAAAATGATATAACAGACGATATTCCGCCATTACCATACCATCCGATAATGAACCCGGATGGCGCTGCCAAAAATAAAAGTATGCCTACATATAATTTTCCCAATACCCGGTGAATGTTACTGTATCTTTTTCGTACAAATCCTGAAAACTGAAACATGCCGAAAAACAACACAAAAATTGCCGAGTATACATGCGTAAAAAATGCGATTTGGTAGTGTACAAATTTGATTTCTTCTTGTTTGGTTACTAAAAACGCGGCATTAAAATTGATGGGAATATATTGCAAGGTAATCAATGCCATTAAATAGATAAAAAACGACAATGTTCCATAGATTACAACAGACACAACTATGTTTGATATCTTGGTTTTGTTCATGGGCATGACCATACAAAATCTTCTGTTTTAGAATCGGTAATAAGATAGTTGAAATGCCACCACTCATTATTATAAGGCAGAAATCCTACACTGGTCAT
This sequence comes from Chitinophagales bacterium, assembly GCA_035339455.1. Lineage (GTDB taxonomy): Bacteria > Bacteroidota > Bacteroidia > Chitinophagales > JADIYW01 > JADJSS01. Next base: position 7,594 of record DAOQII010000086.1, on the reverse strand, counting down.
AATGTCTCTTAATTGTTTTCTGTTTCTGTGTTCCAACCTGTTAATTGCCGTATTCGCAAAATGCGCCGCTTCGGTAAAATCATCAAATTCAGTTCCCATATCCAGCAGCTTGCCATCAGCCTCCGCAAGACTTACATCTACTGCGCAACCTTTATTGTGCATAGAACCTTTTCCGGGATGCGCTACATAGTTAGAATTGCCGACTATCTCAAACATTTTTTTCTGAATAGAATACGGTCGGTAGCAATCAAAAACAACCAATACCAATCCCATTTTTTGAGCTCCGTGTTGAGCTTTGCTTAACGCAATGGCTACTTCATTTCTTAAATAACACGAAGCACATGGGTACAACTTTTGTTTGGTAAAATTTTCTGATGTGGCATACGCCATTTTATTTATTATTTTTTGACTGTCTAAATTCACTTTGCAAAATGAAGATGGAATATTAATAATATCATCTTTTCTTTCAGAAAATGTATTTGCAGATGTATCTGAAGAATGTTCTATATCCACAATAGTTTCATGCTGAACAGAAACATTTTTGTTCTGGCAGGCAATCAGTAAATTAACCACGCCCAAAAGTATCATAATACTCTTTCGCATTCTTTTCGTATTTCAAAAGCAGTTCAATATTTTTCTTCTCAATATCTGTAAGGTCAGATACAATATCCGTATGCACAGGAATATACCAAGATTGAGCATCAAAAAATACCCGCAATGGTCTGTTTTTAAAAGAGTAGCCATGTCGGGCATAAATGGTATTTCTTATAATAAGCAAATCTCCTTTTTTCAAGTTTTCTACATCCTTTTTTGTCAGCAAATTTTTAGACGCATTCATCTGGTAAATTTTATTTGTAGCGGCAGAAAATTCATCATAAAATTCATCATATTCAGCATCTTCAATTTTTACTTTCTTGCGTTTTTCCCAGTTGCCATATTCTCGCGCTCTTTCCAACATCTGTTCCGGATTATAGTTAAATATTTTCTTAACTAATTCATACTTGCGTTCTTGAATATCTATCTTTTTATAAGACTTCCATGTGCCTGTTAGCATCGAATCATTTTTTTGGATAGAAAACGAAAATTTACCATCATATTTATTGTCGCCAGGCTCTGATACTATAAAGGAATATGCATTATTTCCTTCCGAACACGTACCTGCAAAAGGTCGGTTATTACCGGCGACAATACTATGTCCTTTCACCGCATTTCCAGAAATTTCATCAATAGATATATTAATTTTATTTTCACGCGTCCAACTCAACGTCTCATCGGCATATACTCCTTTATCGTAATCTTCATCTTTTGCATTCCTGAAATAACCCACCCAGAATCCAATCAAATCATTTTTACTAAGTACGCCTGTATTCGTGGTAACAGGACGTTGAGTCTTGTTTTCTGAGACCGATTGAATTGAATCAATTTCATTTTCAACTATCTGATTTTGGTTTTTAACGAGTTGTTTGCAACTTAAAGCGAAGAAGCTGACTAAAAAGATGTTTAAAAGAATATTTTTCATTGTTTATGTTTAAGTCTAAAAATAACACAAAATATTCAGTTGAAGCAGATTTTCAAAAATCAAACTTGAGTAATAAAAAAGTTTTTTGCTGAATATTTAATCTGCATTAGCTTAAAATTGAAAAACTATTCTAACTTTAGAAATCCTATTATGATTTACTTACTCCTCAGCATTATTTGTTCTACCTCTTTAGTGGTAATTTTACGACTATTCGATAAATGGAAAATAAAAACCGAATATGGCATCGTGTTTAATTATCTGGTTTGTGTTATTACAGGTCTTATCGCAATGGACTATAAATCCATGCTACAACAAGTGCCTTCCTGGAATGGCTGGTGGATTTGTTTGCTGCTAGGATTGGGTTTTATTTTGGTCTTCCGGATTGTGGGGAAGTCTACTATTGAAGCGGGAGTTGCGAGTACAACAATTGCTTTTAAACTTTCGTTTATCATTCCGGTTATTGTTGCCATTTTATTTTATGGAGATGCCCTGACAGCCAATAAAATCATCGGCATTATACTGGCAATCGCTGCTGTTATTTTGATTACCTATTCGGGCGAGAGCCAGCGTGCAAAGATTTCGTATTTACCTTTAATCATCTTTATCGGCAGCGGTATCACTGATTCGGTGTTTAATTTTATTCAGCGTGATTATACACCTCCCGGTTTCGATCACATTGTGACAATTACTGTATTTTTAGGCGCATTTTTATCCGGTTTTATTTTATTCGGATTTAAAAAAGAAATGTATCAATGGAAAAATGTACTTGGCGGAATCGTACTCGGCATTCCCAATTATTTTTCTTTATTTTTTCTGCTAAAAGCACTTAAATTCACAGGATGGACACCTTCCATCTTATTTCCTGTAAATAATTTGGGTATAGTTATGTTGTCTGCAGTATTTGGTATCGTCTTATTCAGAGAACATTTTAACCGTAATAAAATAATCGGTTTCCTGCTGGCATTATTAAGTATTTCTGTCATTGCATTTTGGAATTCATAATTTTAACTTGAGTTCGGCTTAAGAAAAATAAGGTAAAAAAACAGTTGATTTCTCATTTTTCCTCCAACTTAATTAGGAAGTGGAAATAAAAAGGAGGTGGAGGAGGTTCGAGATAAAAAAGAATCAACTATTATTATCCCGAATTCATAATTTTAGGTTTGGCAATAATAATACACAAACAAAAACCCCGAGCTATTGCTAGCGCGGGGACAAAACTTATAACCATGAAAACAAAAAATCGGGTCAATAAATACGATTAGTGTTTATTGTTACCCAACACTTTATCTTTTGCTAATACATAACCGATTATTAATAATAAAACCGAGAAAAATAAATAATAGAATACTCCCGCTTGAGACATTGTCATTTTTTTTCCGGTATTATAATCTAAATAGGCAGATGAATTTAAATAAAGAAAAATAGAAACTGTAGTGTATAACGTACCCAATGCCAAGAAAATTGCACCGAAAACTTTAGTCATTTTTGCCATAAAGAAATTTTTTCTAAAATTAACATTTCTTTTGCAAATCTAGCAAAATTGCAGTAATAAATTTTTATTATGCCTTACAATCGGCTGACAATTTTAATACGGGAAGCCAGATATAGTGCAAGAATTCCTGAAATAATGGAAATTAGACCTACTTGGTTAAAGTGCAAAACCTTACCGTCGGGTGCAACTTGAACAATCATACCACAAACGAGAGCTGCAACTGCCGTTCCCAATTCCAAAAATGAAGAACGCATGGTCATGAAACCACCGCGTTTTTCCGGTGTGGTAGCTGCACTCATCAAGGTATATGCAGGAATTATTCTGCCTCCTGCTGTTACAAAAAACAAGACGCATATTGTAAGTGCGGTATACATTGATACTTTTGTCATGTGTGTACTCAACCAAATGGGAATAAAAGAAAGCAAAACCAGCACGATAAAGGAAGGCAAATTGCCCTTGCGGTCACATATTTTGCCAATAAATGGGGTAGTTATTACAGTGGCTATTCCACCAACGGCATACATGATTTTTTTAACGTTTTCATCAAAACCTATATTGTTTTCAAAATAGGGCACAATAAATGTAATCACGACCTGATGCCCGAAAACAAGCAGAAAAGCCAAAAGTAATGCAATTAGTTGATTGCTGTCGAGCAATACATTTTTGGCAAATGCCCATTCCATTTTTTTTGTTTTAACCTTTTCCAAGTGTTTGTTTACAGGAGGAATCCACTGTATGAGTCCAAAAATGGTAACTGCGGAAAATAAGGCCAGTATTTTAAAGGGCATTTGTAAATTATGTTCTGTTGCCAGATTGAGTGCGAGCGGGATTCCGGTAATGGCAGCTACTGCAAAAGAGAGCGACATCATACTGATGGCGGTTGCCCGACGTTCGAATGGAATTAAATCACTGATCAATGCCGTGGCGATGCCACCCACGATGCCACCGAAAATGCCGGCAATTCCACGTGCAATCAGCATGGAATAAAAATCATAGGCAAATCCGCAAAAGGCAGTGCCTACAGTAAAACCTAAAAAGGTGTAAATTAACAGTTTTTTCCGGTCGAACTTATCCATGATGCCTGCCGACAGAATGCCTGTAATAAAAGCCATTAGCGAATAAATAGAAATCAATAAGGTAGATTTTTGTGCCGAGATATGGAAGGTTTTCATCACATCATTTATCAAAGGCATCAGCAACATGGAGTCTACAGAGGCTAAATAGCCTATCCAGGCAAGCAGGATAACGATGAGATATTCATTCCTTTTGCCATGTGGCAGTTCATCTTTCTCTAATGATATGCTGTCTATCGTTTCTATAACTTAAAGTTCTGTTTCGGTTACGCCATCTGCAATCGCACAAATGTAAAAATCAGCTTCTAATCTTGTTTTATGCTCATAATTTATGCCAACATACGAAATAAATCGTTGTATTTTATCTTTTTTAACTAATGCAATACAACAACCGCCAAAACCGGCACCGGTCATACGGGCACCGGCACAATCATCAAAGTGAGTAGCTAAGTGTACAATAGTGTCCAGTTCGGTACAGCTTACTTCATAATCTTCTTCCAGTGAAATGTGAGATTCTACTAATAGTCTGCCAAATGCTTCAATGTTTTTATCTTTCAAAAATTGTGCGGCAAATATTACTCTTTGATTTTCCAGCAGACAATGTTTTGCTCTGGCATATAGTGTGTCTTGTTCAATATAGCTTAATGCGATTTCCGGAGCATGACACAAATCAGTGGCCGGATAATACTGACGTATGGCTGCAAGTGCCTGATCGCATTCGCTGCGTCGTTCATTGTATTTTGATTCAGCCAGCAATCTCGATTTATTAGAATTGATGATGACAAGTTGGTAGTCTTCAAAATCAGCCGGAATATAACCTGCCTCCAGAGTTGCACAATCTAACAGTATAGCCGTGTTTTTTTTGCCGTTAGATACAGCAAATTGATCCATGATGCCGCAATTGACTCCTACATAGTTGCGCTCAGCTGTTTGAGCATCCAGTGCAAGTTCTACCTTGTTTTCTTCGTAATATTTTTGATTGAAAATAAATGCGATTAAACAAGATAAAGCCGCCGATGAAGACAAGCCCGAACCAACCGGTAGATCAGAGGCTAACAAAATATCTGCACCCAAAAGTGTACTGTTTTTATCCTGCAGAACCCGTAAAGTTGCTGTAACATAATCTGACCAATGCATCTTTTTTTGTTGATTAATAGTTAGCTGCTCCGAAATGTCAACAACAATCATTTCATTAAAATCAACCGAAAAAATACGACACGTATTAGTATTGTTCTTGCGAACTAAGGCTGTAATACCCAATGAAATTGCACAAGGCAATACCAAACCGCCATTGTAGTCAATATGTTCTCCGATTAAGTTGACCCTTCCCGGAGAAAAAAATGCAGTTTCGGCAGGATGCTCAAAATGCAGAATAAATTCGTCAATTAGTGTGGAAGGTTTTATCACGGTTGCAAAAATAAACAATCATCTAATGTAAAAAAATGCTTGAACAATTTTTAGAGTGCTACACTGGTAAAAGGTAACATAATATAACAAGGAGTTTGTTTGTCTTTTTTATCGCTTAGTATTTCCAATATTTTAGATGTTCTGATTTCTTCCAATGGCTTTTCTTGTCTGCTGAAGAAATTGTTCCAGTGATTAAGTAAAATGATATCAGCTTTTGTATGTTTTTCACCCACATCAATTTGAGATTCGTTTAGCTTACGTTTCCAAAAAACCAAAGAAAATATATCGCATCTTTTTTCCGAATAAATGGAGTCTATCTTTTTGTATTCTTCATCATGAATATCTCCGGCTAAAAATGCCATTCTGAATACAATACTATCTGCGTCCATTACATCCACCAGATAAGAATAATTGCCACTGCCCAGTTGCCAATCCCATAGATAATGCGGAGGTGAAGCAAGTGGCTGATGAAACGAGCCGTTGAATAGCACCGTATGTCCAAAATGTGGACCATGATGCGAAAGTATGGTAAATACTCTGAATGTACTGTCTGATGAATAGATCCAATTAGCATAGGGCTGATAATGCAATTGATGTTTTTTCGTATTATCGGGTATAAGCTGATTTAGCTGGTAAAAAACGCTTGAGTCTGCAATGACTGCTGTGTTTTTTTGTAAAAAAGTACCAATATCCATACAGTGGTCAAAATGACCATGAGTGATACTGATAAGTGAAATATTGTTGTACAAGGAATCTGGTAGAAAATTTGACAGTTTTTCCAAAGGCGTTTTGCCTTTAATGATAGATGGAAAATCCTGATTGCTAAAATAAGGGTCGTTTACAAATTGCTTTCCTTTGTAATCGATGATAAAACATGAAGTACCCAAAAAAGTAAGTCTGATATTTTTCTTATTTGTAGACGGTAATAAAAATTCTTCAGCTTTATGCTTATCAAAAATTTTTCCGAAAAAACTGAGTTTGATGATTACAGCAATGAGCAAAATAGTTATCAAACTCAAGCATGTGTAAACTAATATCTTTAGAAATTTCTTCATGTCTATATTCAAAGATAAGAAACTGTACAGGAAAAAAGTTTTAATATACTTTTAGTAATATGCATTATTGAATTGTTTTAGCAGGCTTTTACTATTTTACTTAAAATAAATTGTATGGAATCTATACTCCCATTATTAGCTCAAACACAAAAAGCATCGATACAAATTTGTAATAAAACTACTTCAGAAAAAAAGGCATTGCTTGCCTCACTTGCCACAAAATTACAGGAAAATGTTGAACAAATAATGGCAGCCAATCGCCTCGATTTAGATAAGATGGACGACAGCAATCCTAAAAAAGACCGTTTATTACTGAATGAAAACAGAATAAAAGATTTGGCTGAAAGCCTGATTTCAATCACTCAGTTGGCAGATCCATCCGGCAAAATTTTGAGTGAATATAAAGCAGAAAACGGTTTGTTGATACAAAAAATAGCCGTGCCTGTTGGTGTGGTCGGTGTAATCTATGAAGCACGTCCTAATGTTACTATTGATGTTGCTGCTTTGTGTATGTATGCAGGTAATGCCGTGGTATTGCGTGGCGGCAGCGATGCAGAACATACGAACAGTAAATTGGTACAAGTTATTCATGATACTTTAGATGAGCATAAATGGGATAAAAATGGTGTTCAGCTTTTGCCGGTAGAACGCAAATTTGTCAGTCAATTATTGACGGCTGTTCGATATGTGGACATCATTATTCCTCGTGGTTCACAACAGTTAATTGATTTTGTGCGGGATAATGCTAAAGTACCTACTATCGAAACAGGTGCAGGCGTTTGTCATACGTATGTAGAGCAATCGGCAAATCTGGATATGGCTGCTCAAATAGTGGTTAATGCTAAAACACAACGTCCATCGGTGTGCAATGCATTAGATACGGTGTTGGTTGATGTTGCAATTGCCGAACAGTTTTTACCAAAATTGTTGCCGGGATTTCTTCCGTTTGAAGTGGAAATTTTTGCGGATTATGAAGCATACGATATACTGAAAGAAGCAAATTATCCTTATTTGAAAAAGGCAACAGATGATAATTTCGGTATGGAAT